>JBDSUZ010000084.1:0-8713 GCA_039927395.1 Saprospiraceae bacterium
CTTCCTTGGAAGAAGGTAATTTCAGAATTCGCAGCCTATCCTTCAGCAATCACCAGATGGCTGTCGATCGAGTATATCTCAAAAGACCGTCCTTCGAGATACGCAAATTGGGTGCAGCACTGTCAAACACCAAGTCTAAGAGCGATTTCCCAGATTGGAAAATCAATATCTGGGATTTGGAAATCGAGCAGGGAGCATTTGCCTTTCACAATGACTGGAGAGAGCCAATACCGATAATAGGTCCGTCGATGAATTACAAGCATATCCAATTGCAGGATATTGGACTTCAATTGCGCAATATATCGCTTGACAGCATGCTAACTGCCCAAGTGCGCGAACTTCAATTGCGCAGTTCCTCAGGCTTTGCTATCGAAAGGGCAGAAGTTAGTAGGCTTGAGATCTCAGAAACATCGATGGCGCTTAACAATTTTACCCTCTTGACTAATGATTCGGAGATTCATGACACATTGCAATTGCAGTTTGAAAGTTTTGAATCTTTTGAAGATTTTAACGACAAAGTATCGATCGACGCGCGACTTAACAAAACAAGTATCAGCGCCAGAGACATTATGGCCTTGGTTCCAAATCTCTGGAAAAATAAATTTTTTGCCGAGAATGGAGATCGTTTGATGAAAGTGAGTGGCAAGATATTTGGCAAAGTCAACAACCTTAGAGGTCAGGATCTGAGAATATCACTAGACCAGCAGGTGCTGTTTGAGGGGAAATTTAGCAGTAGAGATATAGCAAAGAAAGGCGAAGAATATCTGAGCCTTGATGTAAGTAAATTGCAAACGAGTTTTGAAACAATACACAGCTTATTTCCTAAATTCAAAGCAACCCCGGAGCTCAAGAAATTGGGTATTTTCTCCTTCAAAGGCAGATTTGATGGATTCTTCAACAATTTCGTAACCTTCGGATCTTTCACGACACCATATGGTTTAGCTAAGCTTGATATGAACATGGATTTGTCGCCTGGATTCGACAAAGCTGTGTATTCGGGTAGTTTTGGCCTTGATCAGTTCAATCTGGGCACCTGGCTGGGCCAAAAGGACATGGGAAAAGTAACCCTCCAAGCCCAAGTAAAAGAGGGTAGTGGGCTCACTGCTGAAACTGCTAGAGCAAAGCTTGAGGCAGTAATTCAATCCTTTGAATTCAAAGCCTATACCTACAAAAATGCTCGAATTAATGGTGCGCTAAATAAGAATCTATTTGACGGCAATTTTGATATCTCCGATCAAAATATTGATATGCATTTCAATGGGAAATTGCAATTTCTGAAGGAAAAGGGAACGATTGTCGATTTTAAGGCTAGAGTCAATCAGATGAACCTCAAGGCGCTTAATCTGTACAAGGACAGCTTGTCAGTATCTGCTGACTTTGATATGAATATGGACTTTAAGTCCCTTGCCGATCTTTCAGGTCGTGGATTAATTCGCAATATTTATCTCGTCAATCAGACCAAAACTCCTTTCTATTTAGACTCGGTGAGTCTCAGCGCCCTATTTATCAAAGGCGGTGGCAAGCAACTTTCATTCAATTCGAGTATTGCGAAAGGTAGCATCGAAGGGAGTTTTGATATCGAGCAATTGCCAAGTACCCTATTGTCACTCGCTCATGCTTATCACCCAGCAATTGCCAAGAAATTTGCATTGAAAATTCCGGAACGCGCGGCACGTTTCAACGACTTCACTTTTCAGTTCAGAATCGACGATACCGAGAATTTGAATTCATTTGTCAAGTTGCCTTTTGAACGACTTAAAGATGTGGATGCTAAAGGCTCATTTTACAACAGGGGCACCAACGCCAATGTATTCGATCTTAGAGTCAGTACTCCTTTGCTAGCTTTGAATTCCATTTATCTCAGGGATATAAATATTGACATAAAGGGCAAGGATTCGACGATTGATTTATCATTAGCTTCTACATTGACCGACTCCCTTGGATCTAGACTAGATCCTATCTTAGTAAATGCCAAATTGGATGCTGATGCCATGGAATTTGGCATTAATGTTGATTCCCTATTTCACAAAATAAGAGATCTTGATGTCAAGGGAAATGTATTGGTGGGTGAAGATGCCTTTGATCTGTCATTTGAAAAAGCCAAATTTTCGGTATTTGATTCGCTATGGCAAATAGCGGAAGACAACAGGCTGACGATCGGTACTGACTATTTCGTAGCAGATAATTTTACCCTGGCCAGCACGCTGGGAAGTATCACTTTGTTGAGCATGCGCAACAAGAACCTCACGCTTGCGCTAGAAAATATTGATATTTCCATGGTCAATCCATTTCTGGAAGGAGAACCTTGGCGTTTTGGTGGCAAGGCAAGAGGTGAACTACAGGCTGGAAATATATTTGATTTGAAAGATCTCCAGGCATCATTGGACATCAGTGACTTTGAAATAAATGGAAACCCCAGAGGAATCCTAGAGATTCAAGTGAAGATGGAAGATCTTAAGAGTCCAGCTGCTGTCAATCTGAGCCTTTTCAATGAAAACAGTGATATCTACCTAAAGGGACATTACTATCCTCCCACATTGGCAGGAACCGGTTATCCCGTCGATTATTTTGATTTTGATGTAGGATGTACAAACCTCCCACTAAAGATATTTCAGGATATATTCCTTGAAAATGCGATCAGCAACACCATCGGAGAAGTTGATGGAGATTTCCAATTGTATGGCAATCTAAAGAAGTTAGGTATTCTGGGTCAAGCCAAGGTATTTAATGGTGCCACTACGGTAAATTATCTAGGTACGCGCTATCATTTTGACAAGCAGGTTGTCAATCTGACCAGCAATATTATTGATTTTTCCGGTGTCAAAATATATGACGAATTTGGTAATGAGGCAGAGGTTACTGGAGGCATTATCCATAACTATTTGAAGAAATTTGGACTCGATGTGAGGCTTCGCTCTCCTAAGGTGATGATACTCAATACGACGAAGAAAGACAACCCTGCATACTACGGCAAAGCAATTGGGCAGGTTGATGCTAAGTTTACAGGATCATTTAAGAAAACAGATATCTCAATTCAAGCTAGGACAGGGCCCGATACGCATTTGGAAATCCCAATTGTGAGCAGTGCGGATTTGTCCGACTTGAGTTATATCACTTTTGTCAAGCACGATTCATTAGCTCATGAATCGCATAAGCGAGTGCAAAAATCCGTAAATGGAATTTCATTTGAAATGGATTTGGAGATTACCGAAGACGCAGAAGTCTTGCTCATATTTGACGAAAAGGCTGGTGATATTATCAAGGGCGTAGGCACAGGCAATATTAGGATGGAAATGCCTCGAGGTGGCAATATCTCGATGTTTGGAAGGTATCAGATTACAGAAGGAGATTACCTTTTTACCTTATTTAACGCACTTGTTACTAAGCCATTTGAAATACAAAATGGCGGAACAATTATCTGGAATGGCAGCCCATTTGAAGCACAATTAGACATCACCGCTCAATTGAAAGGACTGACAGCAGCTCCTTATGACCTAATACTTGAGTATCTCAATGAGCCTAATATCAAGGCAAATGCCCGCAAGCCTACCAATGTTGACTTGCTCATGCATTTACGAGGGCCTCTACTAAGCCCAGATATCAGTTTCAACCTTGCGTTTCCAAACGTTAGTGGTGAACTGCAGACTTATCTAACAGCCAAGATCAATGCGCTCAATTTGGATCCAAATGACATGAATCGACAGGTGTTTGGACTTATCGTATTTGGTGGTTTTGTTCCTTCTAACAATGCGGGATTACTGACTGATGCTGCGCTCAAAACTAGTGGAATCAACACTGTTTCGACATTTCTATCAAGTCAACTCTCTTTGTTCATGTCCAATTTTCTGGCTGACGCCCTCAAAGATGTTGGGTATATTTCGGGCGTAGATTTTAATATTAATTACAACGTATATCAGGCTGGGCAAGACAAAATTGATGGTGCTGATTTGAATCAATCGGGCTCGGAATTTTCGGTAAGGATGAACAATCGACTTTTCAATGACCGATTGTCTATCAACGCGGGAGTTGTATCTGGCGATGCGACAACAGGCGGTTCATATGTTGCTGGTGACTTTGTCATTGAATATTATCTGACAGAAGATCGGAGATATAAGATTCAATTTTACAACAGATCTGATCAGACATTTGAAGGCCGTCGAAATACCACCGCACTGGGTCTGAGCTATCGCAAGGAATTTGATAGCCTCTATGAATTTCTCCATGGAGCTAAAAAAGCCGTTCAGGAAATAAAATAGGCTTCCATTACTTCTTCAATCGCAAATCCAGATACACTGGTAAATGATCGGAGTAACCACCATAATACAGATTGCCGCCATAGGTGCGGTTGGGTTGCAGTTTTTGCGTTTTTGGATCCTTGAATAGTATAAATCGAGGATGATAAATGTTAAATTCTGGCGTTAGAAATGGGCTAGAACTGGATACAAAACCTCTCGCGTATATGATCTGATCCAGTAGATTCCATTGGCCCCTAAAGCAATGCGAGCCAGTCCAATCCCCTTTTAAATCGAGTCCAGGGTTGATCATTAATGCCTCCTTAGAGGATATTGATTGAGCTCCCAATATCTCCGATATACTGTTGTTAGTTGGAGTATCATTGAAATCTCCAATCACAAGAATTAGCGCATTAGGTGATTTGGAGATCAGAGGCCTCAGTCGCTGCTTCAAGATCATAGCCGCAAACTGACGCAAAGGATCGGACTGCAATTCGCCCCCGCTTCGAGATGGCCAGTGATTGACGAAGACGTACAAAGTATCCCTGTTGTTGATCATGCATCTAAAGTAAAGTATATCGCGAGTGCTCGAATCTCCTTTGATCGCGACGTTATCTGGTATCACCACAGGTATAGCTTTAAAGTCGATCATTTGCACTATGTCGGACCGATAGATCAGTCCCACGTCGATGCCTCGTTCATCAGGACTTTCTTGGCTAACCCATTTGTATTTTTTCTCTTGCATCCTCTTTGAAGCGCATAGATCCTCCAGATTAGCCCCATGTTCTATCTCTGCAAATCCCATAATGGCTGGAAAGCCTAATGAATCTATTACTTGATTGATATGTCCTACTTTGCTAAAGTACTTTTCAGTATTCCATTGTTTATCGCTTTTTGGAGTGAATTCTTCGTCCCGCGTTAGTGGATCATTGATTGTATCCATGAAGTTTTCAACATTATAAAATGCGACTCTGAGCCCTTCCTTCTTGGATATTGGATCTGTTTTGGCTACTTTTTGCTGTTGACAATTGATACTTAGAAAGGATCCGAGTAGCAATAGACAAATCTTCAGATATTGATTCTGCTTCATAATTTTCCTCATAATTTATTCATTCTCATTGCCAGTAAATGGTCGGCGATCACCAAAGCCGCCATCGCTTCCACGATTGGCACTGCTCTAGGCAATACGCAAGGATCATGACGTCCTTTTGCTTGTAAAATGGCAGCTTGACCCTCTTTGTCGACAGTATTTTGAACTTGCATGACGGTCGCAACTGGCTTGAAGGCCGCTCGGAAATAGATCGGCATGCCGTTGCTAATGCCACCCTGAATGCCCCCAGAATTATTGGTGCTGGTATGTATTCCTGAGTCATCAGATACAAATATGTCATTTTGTTGAGTCCCAAATTCAGCGGTACCTGCAAATCCAGATCCAATTTCAAAGCCCTTGCAGGCATTGATGCCCAGCACGGCATGACCAAGTTCAGCCTGAAGCTTCTGAAATACTGGTTCGCCTAAACCAGCTTCACAGCCATTTATCAGACAACTAATGCTTCCACCCACTGTATCACCAGCTAATTGAGCGGATTGGATCAAAGCAATCATTTGTGGTTCGATGCTCGGATCTGGACATCGGATAATGGAAGACTCTATTTGGCTTAAGTCGACATTCTCGACTTTAATTGTCGACTGTAAGGTACCAACTTGCGAAACCCATGCATGGACAGAAATGCCATTTTCACGAAGTAAGAGCTGAGCGATTGCGCCTGCTGCTACTCTGGCAGCCGTTTCTCTCGCAGATGAACGCCCTCCACCTCTAAAATCTCTGAACCCATATTTGGCGTCGTATGTATAGTCTGCATGACTGGGGCGATATGCAGATTTGATCTCGGTATAGTCTTGTGGTCGGGTATCTTCGTTTGGAATCATCATACACAAGGGAGTTCCTGTCGTTTTACCTTCAAAAACTCCACTAATTATTTGAAACTGATCCTTTTCCTGCCGCTGTGTACTCAATGATGACTGTCCAGGTCGTCTACGCAACAATTGCAACTGTACGAATTCAATGTCGAGAATTAGGCCTGCCGGACAACCGTCTATGACAACGCCTATCGCTGGCCCGTGACTTTCCCCAAAGGTTGTGATTCGAAATTGATGTCCAAAACTATTGCCTGGCATAATGATATTGTGATCGCAAAGGTACTGGTCTTCCTCTAATTTTTGCTGGAATCAATTTGACCGCAACTTTGTTTCAATGTACGAAGTTTGCATAGTCGTGTAATATTTTGCTTCGTGCTAACTTTGCATCAATAAGTTTGTTCTTTCCCTATGGTCAATATTTTTCCTGAATCATTATATCAAAGACTCGAATTCGATAAAGTGTTGGCGCTACTGGCCGGCCATGCTCTTGGCCAAAAGGGAAGAGCAGCTATCGCAAATCTTCCTATTCTCGACGAATCAAGCCCTATAGCACTGTTATTAGCTGAAACTGGAGAAATGCAAGCTTCGATGGCAAATGGCACGCCTATTCCTGTGGCTATCTATCCTGAACTTGATGAGATTTGTCGATTTCTTGCAATTGAAGATTACGTGCTGGGTACTCAGGATTTTGTGCAATTGAGGCAAGTATTAGTTGCGACTTTTGAAGCGGCAAGATTTATTACAGGGAAGCAAAAAGATTTACCAAATATTAATCTGATCGTCCAGGCTGTGGACTTGCAAGATCACCTCTTATCGGCAATCAACAAGGTATTTGATACAAAGGGAGAGTTAAAACCTGATGCATCGGCAGAGCTAATGCGTGTTCGCAAGCGAATTCAATCGAGATCAAATGACCTGGATCTTGAATTCCGCAAAGTCTTGAATCATTTCAAGTCGCAAGGCTTGCTGTCGGAGCAAGGTGAAAGTGTCAGAAATGGTAGGAGAGTATTGAGTATACCTGTTGAGAATCGCAAGCGCGTTGGCGGAATTGTCCATGATGAATCAGCGACTGGCAAGACAATCTTTGTGGAGCCAGAAGCAATTGTAGTGATCAACAATGAGCTATTTGAGTTGTATGCTGAGGAAAGGAGAGAGATCTATAAGATCATGCAAACCTTGAGCAAAGTATTTCATCCATATGCTGAGCATATGCTTGCTTATGAGCTGTTCCTAGCTAGATTGGACCTCATTCAAGCCAAGGCGAAATTGAGTATTTCATTTGATGGTGTCATGCCTGAAATATTGTCGGTCCCATATTTTGGGCTAAAAAAGGCTTATCATCCCTTGCTTTTTCTGCGAAATAAGATTCAGGAAAAACCGACTATCCCTTTTGATCTAGAGCTCTTGCATCAAAATAGAATTCTCCTTTTGAGCGGCCCAAATGCCGGTGGTAAATCTATCACAATGAAAGCGGTGGGATTGCTTCAATTGATGTTTCAGGCAGGAATACCAATTCCGGTTGACAAGTCCAGTAAGCTTGGTATTTTCAAACAAATATTTGCAGATATCGGAGATCAGCAATCGCTCGAGGAGGATCTGAGTACATATTCATCGCACTTGCGGAATATGAGGCATTTCATCGATGAATCAGATGCTGAAACGCTGGTATTAATAGACGAATTTGGAGCAGGAACCGACCCTCAGATCGGCGGGGCCATTGCAGAAGGAGTACTTCAATATCTCAATTTGAAGCAAGTGTATGGAGTGATCAATACGCACTATTCTAACCTCAAGATATTTGCCCACAAGACCAAGGGCATCGTCAATGGCAGTATGTTTTTTGACAAAGAAGAGTTGCACCCGACCTATGAGATGAAAATCGGAACTCCCGGTAGCTCATTTGCATTTGAAATAGCTAATCAGGTTGGTCTGCACAAACAGGTGTTGAAGCATGCTCGATATAAGACAGGTAAAAATGAAAGGGCAATCGATGAGCTGTTGGCGGAGCTACAACAAGAAAAGAGATTGCTCGAAGATCAATTGACTTCTGTCAACGACAAGGAAAAGTCGCTGGATCGACTCATTAGAAACTACGAGCATATGCAGCGGGAGTTTGAAATGAAGCGCAAGAAATTGAGACTTGACATCAAAGCACAGCAAAGTGTCAAGGTTATGCATGAGCACAAAGAACTAGAAAAAGCGCTGCACGAAATCAAATCAACCCTAAATCTCGAAAAGGCCAAAGCATTGGCGGTTGCCAAGAAAGTAGAGAGGGATAAGATGGCAATTGAACAGCAGGAAATCCAGCAGGAAATCAATCAAATACAGAAGGGAAATATAAAGGCAAATAATCAAGTAATTGCTGTGGGGTCTTTTGTTCGCATGCGCAATTCAGGTGCTACTGGCCAAGTTGATTCTATAATCAAGGGAAAGGCCATTGTATCGATGGGATTGATGAGAATGACTCTGCCACTAATCGACCTTGAGATCGTTGGCGAACAACTTGAAATAAATTCTCAAAGAAGAATTCAACTTGATGTCATATCGAATAGTGCCTCATT
>JBDSUZ010000085.1:0-16226 GCA_039927395.1 Saprospiraceae bacterium
ACGTGATCTGTGCGACTATTGCTTTTGGAATGGGAATCGACAAGCCTGATGTGCGCTTTGTGATCCATTACAATATGCCCAAAAGCATCGAAAATTATTATCAAGAGACAGGACGAGCTGGGAGAGATGGGATGGCAGGGCATTGTCTTACCTTTTATTCACACAGCGATATCAGTAGTTTGGAAAAATTCCTGAGGGATAAGCCAGTCGCTGAACGAGAAATGGGTGCACAACTCATTCAGGAGGTCGAGTCATACGCTGAAACTGCAAGTTGCAGACGCAAATTCTTGCTGCACTATTTCGGCGAACATTACGACGTAGATTCCTGCAACAAGATGTGTGACAATTGTCGGCACCCTAAAGAAAAAATTGAAGTAGAGGAATACCTCAAGATCGCCTTGGAAGCAGTAGCTGAATTAGGCGAAAACTATGAAATAAAAATGCTGGTTGATTTTGTGATGGGCAAGAAGTCCCAGCAAATGAAGGATTTTCGCTTTGATCAACTCGATGGATTTGGCGCAGGCGAAGAGAAAGACCACAATTTTTGGATGACCATATTCCGCCAGGCAGGTGTGCTAGACTATGTATATAAGGAAGTTGAGAAATACGGTGTGCTGATGCTCACTAAGCAGGGCAAGGAATATATCAAGAATCCTCATCCGGTAGCCATACCATTTAGTCCTCCCCGTGATCCCGATGACGATTATGACGAAGACATGGCAGGTAAAACTGCTGCTATGGACGAAACCCTGATGAGATTTTTGCAGGATTTGAGGCACAAAGAAGCAAAAAAGCATAAGGTGCCCCCTTTTGCCATCTTCCAGGATCCATCGCTCGAAGAGATGACGATTCAATATCCTATCTCGATGGACGAAATGTCGCATATCATCGGAGTGAGTCTTGGCAAGGCGCAGAAATACGCGCAGCCATTTCTCGCACTTATACAGCAGTACGTTGCCGACAATGAAATCATTCGCCCTACCGAATTTATCGTCAAATCCGTTATCAATAAATCGCGAATCAAGATTGCTATAATTCAAGGCATAGATAAGAAACTTCCTTTGGAGGACCTTGCCGCTCAGAATTCGCTTTCGATGGATGACTTGATGGAGGAGCTGGATTCTATCGTCGAATCGGGTACCAAGCTCAATTTGGATTATTTTATCAATGATTCGATTGATGAATATGCTAGGGAGGAAATATTTGATTATTTCATGGACGCCGAGAGCGATTCAGCTGTTGATGCATTTAAGGAACTGAAGGAAAATGACATACGTTTTGAAGAAATTCAACTCATGCGAATCAAGTTCCTATCAGAGGTTGCAAATTAATTCCGCTTGCCTTTACCTTGTAATTCCTATTTTTATCAGTCGATAATAAAATCGGCAATTTATCGTCATGCTATGATGAGACAACTTCAATCCGTCCCTTCCAGATTGCTATATGCAATGTTTTGCTTAGCAATTTTTGCAACAGCTTGTGCCAAAGACAAGAAGATCAAAACCGAAAAGGATGAAGCCGGACACGTGGTTAGCACATTTGAAGTAGATGCCAAAACGGGGGAGCGAGATGGCATTGGTAAGGAATATTACCAAACTGGCGAAGTGCTATCAGAAAGTCACTACGTAGCCGGTAAATTGCAAGGTGTCCGCAAGATATTTATTCAAGATGGCAAACTGGACGCCGAAGAGACTTATGAAAATGGCGAATACGAAGGACCATACAAAAAGTACTTTCCAGATGGTAAAGTGATGCAAACGGGTCTATATAAATCAGGTGCTATGGAGGGCGAATGGAAAACCTACTTTGGCAGCGGTCAACTCAAGGAAATCGTTGTATTTAGTAATAATGCTGAAAACGGACCATTTGTCGAGTATTTCGAAAATGGCAAGAAGAAAGCCGAAGGCCATTATTTGAATGGCGAATTTGAAGAAGGTGAATTGAAAATGTATAATGAAGCGGGTGAAATGACTCGCCGTATGAACTGCAAGCAGGGAGTATGTCAGACATTGTGGGCGGCAGATACGCTCAAGCAAACGAAATAAATGAATCGAAACTCGACGCTACTTACTCTATTCTGTCTCTTCGCAGTACTTGGAAGCAATTTCGCTCAATCAGGTGGAAAACAGATTTTCAGTTTCTTGAATTTGCCGACTTCAGCCAGACTTGGCGGACTTGGCGGCTATCAAGTTGCCCTACAAGACGATGATATCACCCTGGCTGCATTCAACCCTGCCGCGCTCAACCAGCGCATGGATCAGCAAATGGCTTTTACTTACAATGCGCATTTGGCAAAGACAAAACAAGGCTATGCCGCCTACGGACAGTATTCGAGTAAATTGAAAATGACCTTTCATGCAGGGATTCAATTTATGCAGTATGGGAGCATTCCTGCCACAGATGAATTTGGCGAAGTTTACGGCAGTTTCAAACCAGCAGAGTGGGCGCTACATCTCGGTGCTGCCAAGAGTATCGGTGAAAAGCTCACAGTCGGAGCAAATCTGCGATTTGTTCAATCAAATTTTGAAGCTTACAAAGCCTCAGGTCTGTTGGCCGACATAGGGGCTGTCTATAGCTTTAGTCAAGGATTTACTGGCGGCTTGGTCGTCCGCAATGTTGGTGAAGTACTTTCAAATTATACCGACGGAAATTCGGAGAATACACCGATCGATATCCAATTGGGAATCTCAAAAAAGCTGAATCACCTTCCGTTTCGCTTTGGAATCGTCGCGCATCAATTGCAACGTTGGGATGTATCTTACGATGATCCCATTCCTGATGATGACATACAGTTTTTGGATGAAAGCAGCAAAGGGCCAAGTGATTTTGGCAAATTTACCAATACATTTTTTAAGCATTTCATCATCAATGGTGAATTTCTCTTGGGCAAAAACGAAGGGTTTCGTTTGAGATTTGCCTATAACCATTTGCGTCATAGCGAATTGAAGGTTCCTCAACTGCGTGGACTAGGTGGATTTTCGCTTGGCACAGGCATCAAGATCTCCAAATTCAATTTCGATTACGGCATTAGCTTTTATCATCCTGCTGGAGCCATGCATCAATTTACATTGGCCACCAATCTGCACAGATTTGCCAAATCTTCAACAAGCTTGTTGAATTAGTATTCTTTGATGGGTCTTAATTGCAGTATTGGGATTATTTTGTCGCAGATAAAATCAATCACTTATGGTACGGAACACATTTCGCATATTTTGTTTCTGTTGTATAAGCACCCTTGGATCTACCATTTCGGCCCAAAATGTTTCGGGTTTTTCAAATTGGTATGAGGCGCTGGCAGAAGGCAAATCGGATTCTATCTTAGTTTGGTATCAATTGTTACCAGCGTCTGAGCGCATCCAGAGCAAACCAGTATTGCTGTATGCTGAAGCTTTAAACAGGTCGAATCAGGTTGATCAGGCGATCGACCTCCTGGATGAACTCAAGACAAGTGATTCTCTAAACGGTGAATTCCGCGATCGCCTGGCGGAATTGTACATGCAAGAATTGCTATGGGAAAAAGCTTATGTTCATTACAGCAGCCTGCTCAATCAATTTCCGAAAGTTGCCAAATACTGGCGGAAAATGGGCGACATTTCTCTTCAGGTCGACCAGAATGAAGCAGCTTCTTATTATTATTCCCAAGCGCATATTCATGATGTGTACAACCCAGAATACACAATCCTGTATGCAAAATCCCTGGTCAACCTCGACAAGTTGGATTCAGCGCTTCAACTGATACAAAAAAATTCTGCTTTATTTCCAAATAACCGCTCTTATCAATTTTACCTGGCGGAATTATTATACCGAAATTCGTCATACCAATCCACAGTGCAAATCTTGGATCGCTTTACCCAATTGCCAAATTATTACCAAATGATTTCGGGATTGTCCTGGATTCAGTTGGACTCATTTCAACGGGGAATGGATATCTTAGTGGAATTACCTGAAAAATTGCTTCAGCATGAAGTCGTTCAGGGCAAATTAGCGCATGCTTGTTTGCAATTGGGAGATACGACCAAGGCCATGGTATATTTTGAAGGAGCATTAGAAGCAGGTATTTCTAAAAATTCAGCCATCTATTATTTAGAAAAAGCCAAAGTGTATTTGCAATTAAATAATCTACCACAAGCCAAAAATGCAGTATATAAAGGGATGTCGATTAAGCGATTGCCCGAATTAGTCTGGTACAATGCAAAAATATCGGAACTGCAAGGGCAATTGGCGCAAGCAAAAACTTCTTACAGCGAATTCATTCAAATGGCTGATAGCACACAATTGAATAAATTGACAGAAGCACAATTCAAATTGGATTCGCTTTCGCGAAATTGACGACCTCCTAAAAAAGATCGGGATAATCAGTGATAATTCCATCTACTTTAAGTAGAATCAATGCATCAATTTCCGCTCTTGTATTTACGGTCCAGGGAATGATCTTCATTCCATTTTCATGACAATAATTTACCATATTGGCATCAACTGTCTTGTAGTATGGGCTGTAGAAATTCGGTGTAAAACCAAGTGACTGAAGATTTTCACTGATGCTTTTTTCATTTCCGGTAAGGTAGGATAGCGCGATGCTTGGATATTGCCAATGCAGTAATTTGAGGGGTCTGATGTCAAATGACTGGATATTCATGCGCCGCATGATAGAGCGGGTCTTGCATACGTCAATTACTAATTCTACGAATTCCTTTGGTTTTGGATGAAATTTGTCATCCCAATCCACCTTCGATTTTATTTCAATATTATAGTAGGGAGCTCTAATTCCTTTTGACCTTGCATATTCTTCCACGGCATCAATTAATTCCGATAATAGGGGCTTGAAACAAGGGGAATTTTGTTGTTTGGGAAATCTCTGATTGTGCTTTGATCCCACATCATATTTTCTAATCTCCGCATAATTCATTGTATATAAATTATACTTCATTTCGTCCTCGACGGCTATTGTATCTCCATTCGGCTGTAGTGATATTGCGGAGGCAAAATATGGGTCATGGGAAACTACAACTTTGTTGTCCTTGGAGATCACAACGTCTAACTCCAGGACCTGCACGCCCAGATCAAGGGCTTTTTTCATTGCCATGATTGTATTTTCAGGCAAATATCCCCGACAGCCGCGATGTCCTTGCTTGACCAAGGTTGGCTGTGCAAAAAGCGTGGTGCTGCATATCATAGCGATCAAATAAATTATTGCTTTCATATGTGATTCTAAGGTAACCTAAATGCAGACAGAACTTCCTTAGCTGCATGCAAACTGTTGATGTTGTCGATGTTCAATATCAGTTGTGTTTGTGTTTGTTTTATCGTGGTTGACGACCTCGGCCCTAATTGCGCTACACTCTGCATCAAATGATTAAACTGTGCAGATTCGTAGTAGGCGGATTGAGGATTGTTGACAAAATAACCGCGCATTTTATTTTGCTTCAAGATCAATCGCTCTATGCCTAGGGCCTTGCAGATCCAACGCAATCTCAATCCTTCAAATAGTTCTTTTGCCTGTGCAGGAACCGGCCCAAATCTATCTGCGAGATTTTGTTCAAATGCTATTACTCCTGCCTCATCTGCAATGGCATCGAGATCAGTGTATAGATTGAGTCGCTCTTGGATATTGGTGATATATGCGTCAGGAATCAACATTTCAATATCAGTTTCGATCTGTACATCGCGCACAAATTCTCGCTTTTTAGCGATTTCTTCCTGATATAATTCCTTGAAATCTTGCTCTTTTAACTCTTGAATTGCCTCCTCGAGTATTTTCTGGTAAGTGTCGTAGCCGATTTCTGTGATAAAACCGCTTTGCTCTCCGCCAAGAATATTGCCTGCACCTCTGATATCAAGATCTCGCATAGCGATATCAAATCCGCTACCCAAATCTGAGAATTCTTCGATGGTCCGCAGACGTTTTCTCGACTCCTGCGTTAGCGTTGATAGTGGTGGACAGAATAGATAGCAGTAGGCCTTGCGATCAGATCGGCCGACTCTACCCCTCAATTGATGCAAATCACTCAATCCAAAATTGTGCGCATTGTTGATGATGATGGTATTGGCATTGGGTATGTCCAGTCCGGTCTCGATGATATTTGTACAAACCAATACATCATAATGCCCTTCCATGAAGTCAACCAGTGATTTTTCGAGCACTTTTGGATCCATCTGACCATGCACCATGATTACTTCGACATCAGGGCACAGTTTTTTTATCATTTCTGCCATATCTGGCAGCGACTTGACCCGATTGTGAAGGAAAAACACCTGCCCGCCTCTATGTACCTCATTGTAAATGGATTCTTTGATCAAATCATCGTTGAATACTCTTATCTCCGTATGGATGGGCAAACGATTAGGAGGAGGGGTGCGAATGATTGTGAGGTCTCTGGCGGCCATCAGTGAGAATTGCAAGGTCCGTGGTATCGGTGTTGCAGTCAAAGTCAATGTATCCACATTGACCTGTATAGCGCGGAGTTTTTCTTTCGCACTAACGCCAAATTTCTGTTCTTCATCCACTACAAGCAGCCCAAGGTCTTTGAATTTGACATCTTTATTGAGCAAGGCATGAGTACCGATGATCAAATCTATTTTGCCTGAAGCAAGGTCTTGGTAAATAGCCTTCTTCTGCGCTGCATTTTTGAATCGATTGAGATAATCGACTTTCACACCAAATTCTGCAAGTCTTTGGTCAAATGTCTTGAAATGTTGCAACGCCAGGATGGTCGTTGGCACTAATACTGCAACTTGTTTTCCAGCAGTCATTGCCTTGAATGCAGCTCTGATCGCAATCTCCGTTTTGCCAAATCCTACATCTCCACAGATCAAGCGATCCATCGGATATGATTTCTGCATATCTTCCTTGACATCGATCGTGGACTGCAATTGATCGGGAGTGTCCTCATAGAAGAATGAAGCTTCCAGTTCATTTTGCAAATAGCCATCCTCCGGAAATGCGAACCCTTTGGTAGCCTTGCGCTTAGCATATAGTAGTATCAATTCGGAGGCAATATCCTTGACCTTCGACTTTGTCTTGCGCTTAAGAGCAGCCCATGCATCCGATCCCAATTTGTTGAGCATAGGCTCGGTACCTTCCTTGCCTATATATTTGGAAATCTTGTGCAGCGAGTTAATGCTGACATAGAGGATGTCATTGTTTTTGTATAGCAGCCGGACCATTTCTTGCACCTTGCCATTAATCTCGACTTTCTCTAGCCCTGAATATCGTCCAACACCGTGATCGATATGCGTGACAAAATCGCCGGGACGCATTTCGCGTAGGAGCCTGATGGTCATACTAGCATCCTGCGAATAGCCACTCCTCAGTCGGTAATGATGGTATCTGTGAAATATCTGGTGGTCCGAATAACAAGCTATTTTCAACAGGGGATCTATAAATCCCTGATCGATCGCATGATAGACTGGTTCGAATTGCACACTTGCCTGCAGATCCCTGAAGATCGCATAGAATCGCTCAATTTGCTTTGGATTCTCGGTGAATATGTAATTGTGGATTCCTTTTTCGGCATTGGCCTTGAAATTGGCAATCAACAATTCGAAATTCTTGTTAAAACTCGGCTGCGGCTTGCCTTCTAGCTCGATTTTCTGTCTTGGTTTGAAATGCCCTTCCTGCTGATTTAGCAGGATCAAATGTCGTTTTTGAAGGTTTTGAATCACTTCCTGTGGCAAAAGGAAGGCTCTATCCTTAAATATCTCTTTGAGTTCTGGATGGTCCAGATATGCGATTTTTTCGCCAAATAGCATCGCTTTTTCAAAGCAACTTTGCAATTGATCCAATAGGAAATCCTGATCGCGAATCCAGAAACAGGTCGATTCGGGAAGAATGTCAAGCAGCGAAACCTTTTGGTCTTTGTCAAATCTCGTATTGATATTTGGTACAATATTGACCATCGCAATATTGCGGATTGACAATTGGGTATTTGGATCGAAAGTTCTGATCGACTCAATTTCTGTATCGAATAATTCTATCCGGTAAGGGTATTCATTTCCGTAGCTATAGATGTCGACGATCCCTCCCCGTATAGAGAATTGCCCTGGCTCAAACACGAATTCTACTCGTTGAAAATCGTATTCGATAAGTACTTCAATCAAGAAATTGACATCTAGTTGCTCGCGCACTCCTAAATGAATCTGATTTGCCCTTAGAATTTCGGGCGCGACCACCTTTTCGAATAGTGCTTCAGGATACGTGACAATTATTTCCTTTGGATTGGGACTAGCCGAAAGCAAATTGATCAGCTCTGATCGCTCCAACATCTGAGTGCTATTCAATTCTTCGAATCGTTGGGGAAATCTGAAGCTATCAGGGAAGAAATGGATCGTCTTGTCAGTTTGAAGACTGCTGAGCGTATTTTGCGTGTATGCAGCCTCTTCTTTGTCGCGGGCAATGAACACAAACATTGATGATTGTGCTTGGAACGCTCCGCTTAGGACAAAGGATATCTGCGAGCCGGCGTATCCGTTCAGTGATGAACAAGTGGGTGCTGGCCCTATAATTGTCTTCAATAATTCGACTACTGCCGGGTGCTCTTGATAAGCAGCAAGCAGGCCTGTCATATTTTCCAAGGCAACAAAGATAGTCTGCGAGGAGTTCTTCAGCTTTGCGAATAGCATTTTTGTAAAAAAATATTTGCGTCATTTGAAAGCGCTCATTTTTTTTGCGAAGTAAATGCGGGAATGGATTGCTACGGAATGCTTACTTTTCGAAATGAATACGGGATTGACATATCCAGCTAAACTGTTGCTATTTGGGGAGTATGCTATTTTGCATGGCGCCGATGGTTTGGCGGTTCCGCTGACTTCATTTCAAGGACATTGGACTTACTCGGTTTTGTCAAATGATCATAATGCACAGCGTCAGCTTCCTGAATTTAGCCTCTGGCTGACAAGAGAGATGCCCGAGGTATTTGGTGATGGAGCCTTTCTCAAGGCAGTTGAAACTGGTATTTGGTTTGAATCTGACATTCCTGAAGGCTGCGGTATTGGTAGTTCAGGATCACTTGTTGCTGCAGTGTTAGCCGAATTTGGTGATAAGACTTATTTGCAAACTATCGAAGGAGATTTGCTGGCAATCAAAGCAACACTGGCTAAAATGGAGTGCTTTTTTCATGGATCCAGTTCTGGATTTGACCCACTGGTTTCCTATGTCAATAAACCTGTCCATATAAAGGATTTCCTACCCAACGTAATTTCAGGCTTGCCCGAATTGGCAGGAATTCATTTCTTCCTGATACATAGCGGAGAGACGCGTATTACTTCTCAATGGGTCAATCACTTTAATGACCTAATGCTGGGCATTGGATATTACAATGCATTCATCAAGGGCTATATTCCCGTCCATCAAGCATTGATGGATGCATATTTCAGTGGAGATTCGGCTGCATTTTATGCCAGATTTCAAATATTAAGTGTATTGCAAAGAGATATTTTTGCTGATATGATACCTCCTAATTTGCAAAATATTTGGCAATCAGGCATAAGTAGCGGGCAGTATTGCCTTAAGCTGTGTGGTGCGGGAGGGGGAGGATACTTTATGGGAATTACTGCGGATCTCAATATTCTCAAACAATTCCAAGCCAAGGGATTTAATTGCCTGCCGATCCAGTTTTGAATTTACTATTGCTTGATACACACGTGGATGAAAGTGGGCGGAATATTCATTGGCACAAAATGTAGCTCAACATTGCCAAATATTTCCTGATACCATTTCTTCCTCAATATAGAATAGTGAATTTGGACGTAAGGCCGGCCTTTTTTCAATAGCTTCTCGGAACTCTTAAGGATAAATTGGCCAACATCGTCGGGAATCATGACAAATGGAATCGCCGAAAGTATGCTATCCACTTCAGTATAACCCGCAGCTTCGAGTATCGGTATCATATCTTCTGCACTTGCCTCACATACTATAAGTCGAGGGTCGTCAATCTGGCGCAATAACTTGCAAAAGCTTTCGTGCACTTCAAAACTAAAGAGAATAGCATCTTTGGGCAGGGCATTGAGAATAAACTGAGTCAATACTCCATCGCCAGCGCCAAGTTCCACAACGACTTTTGCCTCGCTGAGCTTGCCATGCTTCACCATCTCATGACATAGTCTGCGCGAACTTCTGGTGAAAGTCCCAATGGTCTTAATATTCTTTAGACTTTCTTTTAAAAACTCGAACCGGTTCATCTTCATGTATCAGCGGGTAAAGGAGAAGTCAATGTACGCAAAAAAAAACAGCTGGCCTGAATTTCATATGTTACGTTTTAGTTATTGTTCGATAAATACTTCTTAAGCAGTAATATATACATATTAAGTAATGTCATTTGATTACCGGTACAGGTTGCTTGTTTTCATCAATCGCTACAAATGTAAATTCTCCCGTGATTGCCTCTTCGCGGTGATCGAGATACATTTGCTCGATTATGATTTGGACATGTACTCGCAAACTCGTGTTGCCGACGTGACTGACTCTGCCGATTAGTTCTATTATTGTGCCTGCGGGAATTGGTTTTTTGAAATCAATTCGATCACTATGCACTGTCACCATCCTCTGACGACTAAATCTCGTGGCAGTTATGAATGCCACTTCGTCCATTAGCTGCATGGCAGTGCCGCCAAATAATGTATCATAGTGATTGGTTGTATTTGGAAATACAGCCTTAAATATATGAGTCTCCGATGCCTTGATCTTGTTTTCGTAATCCATAGTCTTGCGATTGTTGCTTGAGATGGTATTACTTAATCTTGCTCATCTCCAGCCATTTGTCGCCAATCATTCGCTCACCTTGTATATCTGCCTGCGGAGCACTCAATGAATATAAAGTCCATTTTCCATTGGACTTATCTCTCTCCATGGCGTAATACTGGATTGCATCAATTCCTTTTTTAGTAAAGGAAATCAAGTTAGTAGGTTTCAGACATTCATTGGCGCAATCACCGGCGTAGCACAATTCGAAGTGGTCATAATCCGGCATTGAATTTACCATCCCATTGTCCATAAATTCAGCAGTAAATTGCTTGCCCGATTTATCAGTGACCTGATATTTACCTGAAATCAATTTCGCATTTAATTCATTTACAAATGTCCTTTCTTTTCCCTCGGCATCCTGTACTCTGACAAATCTGGAAGGCTCGGAATTTTGGGTGTATGCCGTATCTAGCATTAATAAATTACCATCTTTACCAATGATTAAGCTAAGATTTTGAAGACTGCCATTGCCATACCAAGCATCCAGCATGTGGATAGTATCCATCGTCTGATGTGTATGTAGATAGAACTCTTCAAAGCCATTATTGAGATATGCAGAATCCGGTATTGAGAATTGTAACTCAGTAACATATCTCGGTATATTGATCAATAAACTATCTTCTGACATATCCAAAAATGTCTGATTGATATAAGTCCCCACTGGAGCTTCGATATTTTCTTGTGGAGAGAGAGCCTTACAGCCAGCAAACAAATGACCGATAGTCAATATAGCACCTAAGCAAATTGAGTACTGTGTGATTAATTGGGAAGTGCTTTTTTTCATGTTCTGATTTTATTCTACAGTATTTAGTTTGAGATAGTACAATTCAGGGTTGCTAAGTAAATCCTGATTGAGCGTAAAATCCTTATTGTAAGCATTCCAAGGGCAATTGGCAATATACATGAGCTGATCATTGAGTATAAATGGCAGGGTTGGCTCATGAAACATTGCCCGATTGTTTTCGATATAGACTGCTTTAATGATGGTTCTATTCTTTAGATCCATTCGATATTGCATTACTCTGATTGGCTTCACGCCGTTGTGAATGGCATATAAATAGCCATTATGCCAAATTAAGCCATCAATTCCTTTTGGTGTGATATAATCCTGAAATTCAAGCCAATGATGCTGCTCCGGATTATTTGCATTTACCACCAATATTCCTTTGAGATAATCAGCTACAAATATTGTCGATTCACTACTGTCAATCGCAAGGCCCTGGAGATTGCGGCCCTCATCACCGAGGCTTAGCCAAGTAGACACACTATCCTGGCCATTGCGTATGACGTAGACATTTGTGGGACCACTGTCACTAATAAATAGATCATCTTTCGAATTCATCAAGAGAGCACCAAAAACATGTGTGCCGGGAAGACTATATCGTTTAAGAATCTTCTTTGTTGCGATCTCAATTTTCAGGATCTCGGATTTACCCTCCATTTCTGGTTTATATCCGATGAGCTGAGGAAATGCCGCTGTTGCTGCCCACAAATATTTCTCTCCCTTATCGACGCAAATATCAACAACTGAAAGCATCCCAGGCTGGCTTAGCCAGTCAATAGATTGGCCACTTTCGATGTTTATTTCAACAATTTTGCCTTTGTGGATACTCCCACTTAGTAGTTTCTTGCTTTTGGGTAAATAGCACAAGCCCTCCGGGTGAAGATCTTTTTCCTGCAAGGTCAGTAAGGGCACGGCGTGAAGTACAGAATCACCCATTTCCTTTTTGTTCTGCATGATATTCTTCCAAGCAGGATTAAGCTTTAAGTCTGCGAAATCGTTGTCTTCCTCAAATGACATTTCATTGTCCATCAAAACCAACCTATTCAACATGAATATGCTATTATTGATCTGCTTGGTCAGGGCATATCCTGAGGCGAGATTGTAAGTATAAACGGGATTGAAGGGCCATATGACATCCAGTTGATGACTGAGCTCCAGGTATGTATCGTAGTCTTTGGCTTCATAAGCTTTAACGCTAGCATCAAAGATTTCCTTCAAATCTTGAGCTAAGCAATGCTTGGTAGGCAAGGCAAATAATAAAACAAGTAGCAAGGGGAATTTCATCAGGGAGATTTGGTCAAACAAGGTAACAATTGTACAGGGATAGCCCATCCACAATTGAAAGTCAAGTCAAAAAATTCCCAAAATTGGAATTACCGCTGCCCCTGATTGATTTCAGCCAATATGTCCACTCCTGGATTTAGCACTTCCATGGACAATTTGTTCAACGGAGTGTCGGAGGTGTTGTAAGTATTATGAAAATCTTTGGTACTTGGATCGATGTAAAGCAATCCTGTAAGGATCTCATCTTTGGCCCTTGCGGCAAACAAGGCATCCATTGCAGATACTTTGTCCAAAGGATTCCAATGCTTGGCCAACTTATTGAGCGTGATGACAGATCCATCGTGCAAAACGACATCCTGACGAGCACCTTGGTCAAAATTGACGGTGATTTCTTCCATTATGGGTACAAAATCGACAGTTGAAGTCAATGAAATATGCTCACGAACATAATCATAGGCCTTGGTTGACCCAGAATTGTTGTTGAATGTCACACATGGTGAAATCACATCAATAAACGCAAATCCTGGATGTTTGATCGCGCCTTGAATAAGGGGAACTAATTGACTCTTATCGCCCGAAAATGAACGAGCAACATATGTTGCTCCCAATTCCATGGCTAGGCCGACTAAGTCAATGGGTGCGAATGCATTGGTAGAACCTGCCTTGCTCTTGGATCCTATATCGGCGGTTGCTGAATCTTGGCCTTTAGTCAAGCCATAGCATCCATTATTCATTACGATATAGACCATATTGAGATTGCGACGCATCACGTGCACAAACTGTCCCATGCCTATCGATGCAGTATCGCCGTCTCCTGACACTCCCAAATAAAGCAAATCGCGATTGGCCATATTTGCTCCAGTTGCTACTGAGGGCATCCGACCATGCACGGAATTAAATCCATGCGATTGGCTAAGGAAGTACGTGGGAGTCTTTGAGCTACATCCGATTCCCGACATCTTGGCGATGCGATGGGGCTCGATAGCCATTTCGAAGCAAGCTTGTATGATGGCTGCGCTGATCGAATCATGACCACATCCTGCACAAAGTGTAGAAAGAGCTCCTTCATAGATTTTCTTGCTTAAGCCAAGATCATTGGTAGGCAGCTCAGGGTGGCGAAATTGTGGACGTATATAGGTCATGCGATTGATTGTGGAATACCTGATGTGGTAGCGTATACCATCTCCGGTAAAATCTTAGAAACGATCGTGGCAGCTGTAATTGGCATACCATCGAAATTCAATATTTTTATCAAGCGTTTTGGATTGACCTCCAGCTCATTAACTAGTAAACTGCGCATTTGAGCATCTCTATTTTGCTCTATTACAAATACTCTTTCATGCGCATTGATGAAATCCAACACTGCTTGTGAAAACGGAAATGCTCTGATTCGCATTGCGTCAAAAGAATAACCCTCTTCCTGTAGGAGATCTATTGCTTCAAGCGATGATTGGGTGCTCGTCCCGAAATATATCACTCCGTGACTATTTGTATTTGCCTCCTGATAAAATTCAGGGGCAGGCACAAGATTTTTGGCAGTATCCCATTTGCGAAGCAATCGCTCCATATTGCGAACATAGACCTGTCCGTCTTCAGTGTATCGAGCATATTCATCGCGCGATGTACCGCGGGTGAAAAAAGATCCCTTCGTAGGGTGCGTACCAGGAATCGTCCGATAGGTCACGCCATCGCCGTCACCATCGAGATAACGACCCCATGCTGCAGTATTCTCCAAATCCTCGGCATTCAGTACTTTTCCGCGGTTGATTTTTCTATTGCTATCCCAAACCAAAGGAGCCGACATATGATCATTCATCCCCAGATCTAAGTCCGTCATCAAGATTACAGGTGTCTGCAGGTGCTCGGCAAGGTCAAAGCTATCAGCCATCATGTCAAAGCACTCTTTAGGAGTCGATGGGAACACCATGACATGCTTTGTGTCTCCGTGCGAAGCATATGCGCAAAGCATAATATCAGACTGCTGTGTCCGTGTCGGCATTCCGGTAGAAGGGCCACAACGCTGTACATCAACTAGTACTGTTGGTATTTCAGCAAAATAGGCAAGGCCTAAGAATTCATTCATCAGAGAAATACCAGGACCTGAAGTCGCCGTAAATGCCCTTGCGCCATTCCAATTAGCTCCGATTACCATCCCTATAGCTGCAAGTTCGTCTTCAGCCTGTACTATTGCAAAATTCTTCTTGCCAGTAACTTCATCGATTCGATATTCATCACAATAGTCTTGAAATGCCTCTACAACTGAGGTAGAAGGCGTAATCGGATACCAAGCAGCCACAGTGGCACCAGCGTAAATTGCTCCCAATCCGCAAGCTGAATTTCCGTCATATAGGATTTGATCACCCACCGCATCGCGTTTTTCGAGGCCGAATCTGATGGGATCAGGATATTGCATTTTGATATAGTCGATACCTAGTTGCAGCGCCTTGACATTGGGAGCGATCAGTTTGTCTTTCCCTTTGAATTGTTCTTTCAGAATGTCTGTTAGCAATTCAATAGGAATGCCAAGTAGTTGCGACATCGCCCCAACATAGATTACATTCTTAAATAACTGCCTTTGGCGTGGATCGGTGTATTCTTGATTGCAAATATTGGTCAGAGGAATACCTATAAAGTGAATGTCTGATCGCCAAAGTTCCTCTCGGAGCAATTTACTGCTGTCAAATACAAAGTACCCATCAGGCAATACCTGCGAAATGTCTTCCGCCATACTCTGAGGGTTGACACAAACAGCGATATCTACTCCGGCGCGTCGGCCGATATATCCCTTGTCGCTAATTCTGACTTCATACCAAGTAGGAAGTCCTTGAATATTGGACGGAAAGATATTCTTTGGCGAAACTGGAATTCCCATTCGGAACACGGCCTTTGCAAATAGGTAATTTGCCGAAGCTGAGCCAGTCCCATTTACATTGGCGAATCTAACGACAAAATCATTTATTATGCGTGGTGTTGACTGCATGGACTTCCGGCCTTTGAAACTTCATATAAAAATTTTTGCATGTCCCAGGCTGCAGTTGGGCATCTTTCAGCGCACAAACCACAGTGTAGACATACATCTTCGTCCTTTACCATCACTCGTTTGGTTGGTAAAATCTCGGACACATACAAATCCTGAGTAAGATTGCGTGCAGGAGCATTTAGGTGCTGCCTCAGTTCCATTTCTGGTTCGTCAACTGTAAATGTGATACAGGATGTCGGACATATGTCGACGCAAGCATCGCATTCGATACACCTACTCTCAGCGAAAACCGTTTGTACATCGCAATTTAGGCATCTCTGGGCCTCTTTGAAGGCAGTTTGTATGTCAAAGCCAAGTTCAACCTCTTTTTTGCGATCGCGCAAGGTAATTTGCTTGTCTGCCTGCGGCACGATATACCGTATATCTGTGGTGACATCATT
>JBDSUZ010000086.1:0-15625 GCA_039927395.1 Saprospiraceae bacterium
GTCTCGCTCGATGCCAATTACATCAGGAATCTTGATTAGGAAGGTCGCTACGCTCCCGCATGATGATGCGATGATTTGATGAGTTGAAGCAAACGAATTTGGCTGTTTCCATACGCCTTAGGCCATATGCCCTAAGCCATTTTTCCAGAACCTAGGACCGAGTACCCAGCACCCTTTTTTGATTAGTCGAGGTGAACGAATTCGGCTGCTTTCCAACGCCCAACGCCTAACGCCCAAAGCCGATTTTGAATTTGACATCCCTAAACTCTATACCCTTAACTCTGAACATCCTCTTATCCCTTCTCTTTGATGATATATAGCGGCCTTTTCTGCACATTGATGTGGATACGACTGAGGTATTCGCCAATGATGCCGATAGCTATCATCTGTATGCCTCCGATAAAAAGTATGCTGATCATGAGGGAGGGCCAGCCAGCAACGTAATCTTGCAGAATATACCTCGCATATAAAGCATACATGCCCACTACAAATGCGATAAATGAAGTGATGAAACCGAGTACAGTGACCAGTTTCAATGGGCTGGTGGAGAATGCAGTGATGCCGTCCCAGGCAAATCGGATCATCTTGCGATATGAATATGCGCTTGACCCTGCGTTTCTCTCTGCCCGCTCATATTGGATATAGGATTGATTGAATCCCACCCAAGCGACTTGTCCGCGGAGAAATTTCTGCGATTCGGGCATATTGCGAATCACCTCGACTACTCTGCGGCTCATGATGCGAAAATCACCAGTATCTAAGGGGATATTGAATGGTGTGACCCAACTTAGGAATCGGTAAAATGCGCTTGCGCTGGCTTTTTTGAGAAAATTTTCTCCATTTCGCTGAAGTCTTTGGGCATAAACAACTTCAAAACCTTTTTTCCATTCTTGATAGAGGCGAATGATTTCTTCGGGAGGATCTTGAAGATCGGCGTCGATGACGACCACTGCCTTGCCCTCAGCATAATCCAGACCTGCTGAGACGGCCACGGGATGGCCAAAATTGCGACTGAAATCGATGAAATGTACAAAGGAAAATTCCGAAGCCAATTGTCGTATCAAACTCATCGATAGATCAGTGCTGCCATCATTGATGAGGATCAGTTCCCATGAAATATCGAGTGTGGCGATCGATTTCTGCAATCGCTCAACAAAAATACGGAGGTTGCCCGCTTCATTGAATACCGGAGCGACAACCGATAATTCCATCACCGATAGTGGATGCTCCTGTGTTGGTAATTCCTCTAACATGGGTCGAAATTAATGGAGAAATCTGATTTGAAAGTATCCATGATGATATTTGAAGATACCGAACAATTAGCTGAAGAGCATTTACAAATTGCAAATTATCTGTCCTCTGGATTACCATGAGAAATTTAATTTCAAGTTTAAACATTGATTCCTATCTTTCAATCCTGTTTTATCGTACAACCATAATATAGTTTCTTCACTAACGCGCTCTAACTTACCGACACATGACGAAAGCCAAACTACTTCTCATTTCATTTGTACTGCTCTTGACTGCAAGTCTTTTTATAGCCAGCGAAGATGGCAGAGATGATGAACGTTCAGGTGCACCACCCTCGTTTGCATCATGCACCGAATGTCATGGAAGTGGCGGAGGGGGTGGCAATGTGCAGATTGAGGGTCAACCCAATGGGCCATATGTAAACGGTCAGGTTTATACGATCACTCTAACTGCCTATGATGTCAATGCTGTAGTAGGAGGATTTCAAATTGTGTCACGTAATGCTGCCAATCAAAATCTTGGCTTTTGGACCCCAGGCACTGGTAGTCGTTTGTCGGGCAATGGTGGGGTGACCCACAGTAGCCCGCGAGCTTACGATGTAGATGATATGGTAAGCTGGAGTTTTACCTGGACCGCACCGTCAAGTGGTAACGTACCCGTTTTGTTCTATTTTGCTTCTGTTGCTGCCAATGGTAATGGGATGAATGGCAACGGTGATGACGTCTACCTCAATTCTGTATTGGGATGTCAGATACCAGTGACTATTTCAGGGCCAACTAATGTTTGCAATGGCAGTTCAGTTATGCTTACTGCCTCAGGCGCTGATACTTATGTTTGGCAACCGGGCAATTTAACAGGTGCTTCAATAACTGTTTCTCCTACTAGCACTACTACATATTCAGTATTGGGCACGAGTGCAGCCTCAGGTTGCACAGGATCGGATACGCATCAGGTGATCGTCAGACCTAAGCCTAATGCTACAATTTCAACAACACATGTCTCTTGCAACGGCTTGAATAATGGCGCGGCAACAGCCAATGGCAGCGGTGGCCAGGGACCATATACTTATGATTGGAGCAACGGAAGCAGTGGTGCCACAATCAACAATCTTGCACCAGGTCCTTATATCGTGACTGTCACAGATAATTTTGGCTGTACAAAGACCAACTCAACGACCATAACACAACCGACACCACTGGTTGCGGCTTATACTGGCGGCACTATAGCCTGTCCGGCACAAGTCGTTACTCTGAATGTTACTGCCTCAGGTGGAACAGCACCTTACACTGGCACTGGACCCGTTGACCTGTCCGAGGGAACATATTCCCTGGTTGTAGTAGACAATCACAATTGCACGGATGATGTATCTGTGACAATTACTGAAAATCCGGCACCAAATCCCGTCATTTCTGGCAATTTGACCTTCTGTCAAGGGCTTAATACCGTCCTCAACGCAGGGCCGGGCTATTCGGGATATCAGTGGTCCAATGGAGCATTTACCCAGACAACTACTATCAGCAACGCTGGTACCGTGTCTGTTACGGTAACTGATGCCAATGGTTGTACCGGCACCGCTTCGGCCACGGTCAATACAGTTCCGGCGCCGACAGCGACCATTACAGGACCTTCAACTCTCTGTCCAGGCAATACAATCACTTTGACTGCCACGGCAGGCATGCAGGCATATCATTGGAATACCAATGCTACAACGCAATCTATAAATGTAACTAGTGCCGGGACCTATTCAGTGACTGTAACTAACAATGGAAACTGCACTGCCACGACCTCTAAAGTAGTAGTAGCAGACAATGCTCCTGACGTCAATATTAACGGTTCGACCAGTTTCTGTCCGGGCTCCTCTACCACATTGGATGCTGGCGCAGGATTTACATCCTATGTATGGACCGGACCAAACGGATTTAGCGCGACGACGCAGACGATAAATGTGAATATCGCAGGACTATATACTGTCGTAGTCACAAGTGCAGGCAATTGCTCAGGAACAGATAATGTGACCGTGACGCAAAACACTAATCTGCAAGTTACGATCAACGGCCCAGCAGGACTTTGTCCCAACACAAGCGCTACACTGCAGGCAACGACTGGTTTTACAAATTACCTGTGGTCAAACAATGCGACCACTTCTTCAATTAACGTTTTACAGGGCGGAACATATTCTGTCACTGTAAATAACGGTACAGGATGCAATGGGGCTGATACGATTACTTTGACGGATTTCGCGGCGGCAACAGTTCAAATTGAAGGCGACTCAATTATTTGCGGAGCAGACACCACCCATCTATTTGCCGCAGGCAGTGGCGTGATCTTCAATTGGTCGACGGGTGAGACAACGCAGAGTGTTGTTGCTAGCCAAGAGGGACCACATGGTGTGACGGTGACGGATGCAAATGGCTGCATGGCCTCTGATCAAATCGAAATAATCGTGATCCCAGTATTGGTAGTAACGCTTCCTGGACCTTCCTCATTCTGCACAGGGGGAAGCATCATCATTGATGCCGGTGCTGGTTTCGCATTATATCTCTGGAACACAGGTGAAATGACGCAGACGATATCTGTAACAGAACCAGCGACTTATACAGTTACACTTACACCTGCAGAAGGTTGCAATGGCTATGGCACCAAGACGATCACTCAAAGCGATAGTTTAGAACCAATCATTTTTGGAGATCCAGCATTCTGCGAAGGTTTCTCTACACAATTGAGTGTCGGCACTGGTTATGCGACTTATGCTTGGTCCAATGGGGATCAAACAGACACTACAATCGTAAACGTACCTGGTCAGATTTCAGTGACAGTCACAGATGCCAGTGGCTGCTCAGGCAGCGTTCAAGGTGATGTAATCGAATATCCTGCACCGGTCCTGACTATCATTCCTGAGGTATTGATTCCTTGCTTTACTGATTCGACGCAGGTTCATTTTGACGGCTGGTCACAGGTGGATTGGTCCAATGGCAGCAGCGGTCCTATACAATGGGTCAAAAGAGGTAGTTATTCCGTCACGGTGACTGATGCCAATGGTTGCACGGCCACGGCAGGATTTGGCGTGTTCTCTCCAGATTCATTGGCTTTAGCAGCAAATATCGATGACAATGATGTAGTGCTGGATGCGAGCGGAGGGGTGCAGCCATATACTTATCAATGGCCAGATCTTTCAAATCTCAAAGTGCGCAATGATCTGCCAAATGGCAACTACACCGTCAAGGTGTTTGATGCAAACAATTGCCAGGCGACCCTGACATTTACTGTCAATTCGACTGGAACGAGTCAAACGCTCAGCAATCAATTGCAATTGACACCAAATCCGGCCTATGATCAGGTCTTATTGCGAGGCATTGAATTCAGTGTAGGAGATAAGATCAAAATAATGAATAGCTCTGGTCAGGAGCTTGCCAATTATACGATAAATCAAGCTGCGGATCAATTTCAATTTTCTGCCAAATCATTTAGTCCGGGCATGTATATTCTGCATATCAGGATGAAGCAAAATGTGGCAAATAAGGTGTTTATAAAGAATTAAACGGGGATTTTGTTGTGTAATGCCTGTTGTCGAGATCTTAGGATTCTTTTCAACAGGCATTTTTTTTGCGGTAAAATTCTCGGCTCAGGGTTGGACTAAAGTCCAAATCTCTTTTCCATCTTCAATGACTGGGCTGAAGCCCAGTCCTATTGATGGATGACATTTTTCATGTGAATGGCCCCATCATTTGCCTCCAGCTTTATCACAAACGTTCGCGCCCAAGGGTTGGACTAAAGTCCAAATCTCTTTTCCATCTTCAATGACTGGGCTGAAGCCCAGTCCTAATGATGGTTGACATTTTTCATGTGAATGGCCCCATCAATTGCCTCCAGCTATATCACAAACGTTCGCGCCCAAGGGTTGGACTAAAGTCCAAATCTCTTTTTTCCATCTTCAATGACTGGGCTGAAGCCCAGTCCTATTGATGGTTGACATTCTTCAAGTGAATTGCCTCCATTGCGGTTAATGCCAGCCCTATTGATGCATTTATTTTCATTGAATAGAATGCATTCAATTGCCTCCAATTTCAATTTGGGAAATCCCCTTCCATTACCTCGAGCTTTAGCCCAAACATCCCCGCCAAGGGTTGGACTAAAGTCCAAATCTCTTTTCCATCTTCAATGACTGGGCTGAAGCCCAGTCCTATTGATGTTTGACATTTTTTATTTGAATTTCCCCATCAATTGCCTCCAGCTTTAGCTGGAGGTAAAAGGCAGAATAGGAACCCGGGCTTTAGCCCAAATTTTTATTCCTCAATTTTCAAATTGAGGGCCTTGACCAATTGATCGATCTGCGGATTTATCTTCTGTAGATGAAGGTATTTTTCCTGCGTATTGAGCGGCTTCACTACATTTTCCTCTGGCGGAGCTATGCTGGGATCAATATCTACTCTCAACAACAGTCCCGGGCTTTTCATTTCGCGGCGCAAGGTGTCGAGGAGAGCTGTTTCCTCCATGATGGTCATGCGGGCGATTTTGGTGCCAACAAGTATTTCTACCACCTTTTTGTTGAGCACTGGTAAGTGATTGCTCATCAACAAATTGAGCGATGGAGCTGCCAATGTAGCTCTGTAATTCTCCCAGGAAATTGCCAATTGTTCGGCTGTACACTCGGCATCCGAATCACCCGATTTAGCTTCATCGGTTTTGACTTGATTCATTATTGAATCGAGACTATTTAATCTCGGCGATACGGATTTTTGCTTTACTTCCTTCTTTGGAATCTCAACTGCGATAGGAGTTTCTTGAATTTCAGCCTCGATCGGGGCTTTTTCGCCTTTAATTACTGCTTCGACGGCCTTTTTATCGAGTTTTGGAGCTGATTCGCTTAGGCTAGGCGTTTTTTTTTCCTCGGTTTCCTGGACTACCTGATGTCCTGTCACCATGCGGGTCAGATATGCCATGCGCATGAGGTAGATTTCCGTGTGAAGTCTTTTGTTGCGGGCTTTGCCGAAATGAAGATCGCAGCTATTGCTTTGATCCAAGAGCGACAATATGAGGTCCATTGGCGCCAATTTAGATTGCTGCCAATAGCGCTTGCGCAAATTTTCAGGTACCTCGAGCAGCTCGATGGTCTTGTCTTGCTTGCACACAAGCAGTTCGCGAAGGTGTGAGGCCAATCCACTCATGAATTGATCCCCCTCGAATCCCTTCTTGAGCACTTCATCGTACAATAGCATCAAAGCTCCTAAATCTTCAGACAAGATGGCATCAGTAGCCTGAAAGAAATACTCATAATCGAGCAAATTCAGGTTTTGAATGACGGATTGATAAGTCACATGATTTCCTGCAGAACTCACGATTCTGTCAAAAATTGAAAGCGCATCTCTAAGAGCACCATCAGCTTTTTGTGCGATCACATGAAGTGCTTCATCTTCTGCTTCAATTTTTTCCTGCTTGCAGATATATTGCAAGTGGCTAACTATGTCGGCAATGAGAATCCTTCGGAAGTCATAAATCTGGCATCGCGACAGGATCGTCGGCAGGATTTTATGCTTCTCAGTGGTAGCGAGAATAAAAATTGCGTAAGGTGGTGGCTCCTCAAGGGTTTTTAGAAATGCGTTGAAAGCCGAAGAGGACAGCATATGAACCTCATCGATGATAAATACCTTGAATTTGCCCATTTGTGGAGCAAAACGTACCTGCTCATTGAGCGCTCGTATATGGTCAACTGAATTGTTTGAGGCTGCATCGAGCTCAAAAATATTGAAAGAAGCGTTTTCATTGAAGGCAGCACAAGAGTTGCAAACGCCGCATGGTTCAAAGTCCTGATTCGGATTTTCGCAATTGATGGCTTTGGCCAAAATTCTTGCGCAAGTGGTCTTGCCAACACCCCTGGGGCCACAGAACAGGAAGGCATGGGCCAGGTGATCAGTCTGCAAAGCATGCTTCAAGGTCTGTGAAATATGACCTTGACCGACGACCTCTTCAAAGCGAATCGGTCGATATTTGCGTGCTGAAACAACAAACTGACTCATGCCCCAAAGGTATAAAGATTGTGCGGAATCAAGGAGGACCTGGCAATTTTGCTAAAGATTCCCTGCGGCAATCAAATTTAGCCAGCCGAGCCATCGTTTCTTTAGATTTTATTGTGTTTAACTTGCAACAAAATATTGAGCCGTGAGCGATGATCAGCATATTTGGAAATTGAGTATTGGCCACAATTGGAAATACTGCATTTGTTTAGCTTTTTTGATTGGTATTGTCCCCGTATGCCAAGGGCAAATAAATGCGAAAGCTGTCGAAAGCAAATGGGTAGAAAATACCACCATTTCTGTGCAGTTTCACGATGATTATCCGGTATTTGCAGCGGGAGCTCCATTAGTTTTTCAATGCAAATTTGTCAGCAAATCTTCTCAGCCAATTGCAGGTTTATTGCATTGCGCAATTCAGCAATTTTCTGGCGAGAATTTTATTTCAAAAAGCCAGAAGATATATATCGATCATTACGGCAAAGTCGACAAGACTATTCAGTTTGCCGCAGTATCTCAGGGATTTTACAGAGTCTATTTACGCCTTACTGATGATACAGGGCAACAAATAAGTCAAACTTATGGATTTGCAGTTGCTCCAGAGCAGGTGATTGGAAAAGGCAATGTTCCTGAGGATTTCGATGCTTTTTGGAGCCTTACATTGGACAAATTGAAGCAGGTTCCGTTGAATTTTACAAGAACAAAAAATGCCTCCCTTAGCAAAGAGAATATCGAAGTTTATGACGTAAGTATTCAGTCCTACGACGGTCGATATATCAAAGGATTTTATGCTCTGCCCAAGGGCAAGAATAGACTACCGGCGATCCTTCGATTTCCTGATTTTGTGGGAGCTGGAACGCCTGATTTTTTGCAATATCCCAAATGTGCTCAGTTTTTTCTCTTACCCGAAACTCCAATTGATGGCTCAGACAATGCAAGAAAAAAAGTCCCTGCGAGTGTTTCCAAAGGAATTGCTTCAAAGGAGAAATACATCTATCGCGGCATCTACATGGATGGTATACGATGCCTGGATTTTCTCTGCGCACAAGCTGAGGTTGACACAAGCCATATTGCTGTCATGGGGCATGGACAGGGCGGTGCATTGTGCATCAGCACTGCTGCCCTCGATCCCCGAATAAAACTATGTTTGCCCGACGCCATCTCGCTTGCAGATATACAAGACAGGGTTCTCTTAAATGCCTGGCCGACCCAATCTGTCGAAGTACTCCTCAATCAAGAGCAATTTTCCACTGAACGTCTATTCGAAACACTTTCCTATTTCGATCCCCAATCTTTTGCCCCAAAAGTCAATTGCCCTATCCTGTTGGGTATGGGCATGCTTGATGCAGATTGTCCCCCCTTGACACAGTTTGCTGTTTTCAATAAAATCCAAAGCGTAAGCAAAGCATATTTACTATATCCAGCGCCCGGATCTGCCTGGACTGGGGTGCAGGCTATGAGGAGGGGAGAGTGGTTGGAAACGTATTTTTTTGCGAAGAAATGACGAGAAATTACGATAATCATTACGTCGTTCATCGGTTTCGAAAATGCTTGTGTAGAAAAATAGAACCCACTCAATACTCTGCTTTTTCTTTTGAAAGCCCCATTCAATTTGCACACTTACTATCTTTCTTATTCAAAGAAGAAATACTTAGATTCCTTTGGTGTTTTTTATTGTTCTCCTCTGATTGTAAGTTAAGTTTTTCTGTGAATGAGCTACATTTTGAATTTTGGCTTGGTTTTTGATTTCAAAAGAAAAAAAATAGATGAAAAAATTCTTAATCAATATTTGCCTAGTGTTTTGCATATGTTTAAATTTTATTGATGCGCAACCATTAGGAAATGTACTTGAACCAATCTCTGTGCATGCGGGAAGCCATGAACTTAGCAACGCTGATTTGTTTAAGAAAAATTCTGTGATTTCATTTTATCAAGTTGCAGATGATCACTTCATGACAAGAAAGGAGCAGAAGGGAGCTGAGGTTTACGCAGCAAGTAGTTTTCCAGGTCCTCTAGATCTGGTTTTTGATGAACGTGTTTTGCCGGCCTTTTTAAAAGGGAAAAACTTTGAAATGAATAGTTCAGGGCAATGTTTTGAACTAAATACTTTAAAGTACAATATGGAAAATAGTGTGACTTATGGAGTTATTATTAAGAAGTTGTCATGTCTGAGAGAAAGTGAGGTAATTTATTTAAGTAGTGATCAGTGGGAACAGCAAAACCTAAGTTATGATGCCGATGCGCTGAACGGAGTGAATCCTAGATTTGCGGCAAAGAATGACATGGGGCTCGAGAGCAAAAGTCTTGCCCTAAGTGCAGGTTCTGAAGAGGCATGGCAAATAAAAAAAGTTGATGCCCTAGTGTGTCCTGTAAATTGTATTTGCACCCTAAATGGTGATAGCCAGATGATTGTTGATGATGGATCAGTTTGTTGGACATATATCCTGGACAGATCTGAAGGAGGGTGGCTTATTTATCCCAATCCCACACATGGATCTGCAATTTTAAAAAGTGAGAGTCCTTTCCAGGCCATCACTATATATAATTCAATAGGAGCCTTGGTCTACTCTCAAACAAGTATGCAGGTCTTTCAATTAGATTTACCAAGATTGCCTCTTGGTGTATATCAAGTGAATTTATCAATTTCTAATGAACTGTCGACAAAAGTGTTTGCAGTTATTAATAATTAAGCAAATTAATTTTTATGTATCGGTTAATTACCATCTTGGGAGTAGTCACTTTGCTCCCCTTTATTGTGCGTGCTCAGTCAATAGACAATAATGGTGCCAATAGTGCAATCAATAAGAAAGTAGAATTGTCCTCACTCGGAAATGAGACTTCATCTGGTGATGTGGATTTATTTTCAGGTATCTACCAGCAAAACATCAACCTCGGCGCAATTAGCACTACTGGCGGGATTCAATATTCTTTTGCATTGTCGTATGCAAGCACTTTGATGGCTGGTACAAACATGCCATTGACTTTGGGTATTCCCTACGGAGAAGGTTGGAATCTGAATGTCCCAACAATTTCAATTGCTCAGACAGAGGTAAATCACATTTTTGATGAATATTATCAAGAGCCAATAAATAATGATTATTCTGCAATGTTTAAGAATGACGCCGATTGTTTGAAGTCCTTGGAGGAGGGTCGGCTTTACTATGCTTCGCCAGTTATATCTGTAAACGGGATTGAAAAGGCAACTTTAATATTTAAGGAGGTTTCCGGTGATCACTTTGTTTTTGTTCCCGAGAAATTTACTGAGTATTTTGAAGCTTATCTTTATCCAGGAAATTCTTCAACACAAAGGAAACCGGTTTGGGTAGTTAAGGATAACCGAGGTGTTGAATATATGTTTCCTCATGTATTATTCAACTACAGCAATGCCGCCAATGTTAGAGTTTTTGATAATAGTTGCGTCGATAACAACGAAGTTGCCGGAAATCTATACGGTCCCAAAACCACATTTACAAAATGGTATTGCAGCGTCATTCGAGACCCGTTTGTAAAAGATTCAATTGTTTTTACCTACGATGGTGCAGGCGATTTTGACATGATCGTACCAGCTAAAAACGCGGGTTTGAAAATTAAAGATGAAGCAGGGATGATAGGCTATCCATTAGCAGGTCGGTCTTATACAGATCTGTACCTTCGTTCTGCGGTATCTAGTCGCAATTTTATGAAATTTGACTATTCCACTTTACCATATGATGCAAGTCATAATATTCCAATTCCTCCAGACGGAGATTATATTGAAAATGATTCATTCTATATTACTAAAAATATAGGCACTGATTTTAGTAAATTTAGTAGGTACAATCATTGCAAGGTGAGTGACTTAAACAACGATGGGTTTGTAATGTATCCTATCCAAAACTCAAAATCGCCCTATATTTTTAAAAATCCCAATACTAATCAACTCACAGTTGACCGACCAGAGTCTGACGATTTTCATTTGGCATTTTCAAGGACGAGTGATGATATGCAAGTACGAGGTGGATTCCTGCAATCGAATTCAATAGCTGAATTTCAGTTTGTCGCTGGTGATTTGTACCGAATCGGCTACGGCTTATCTGGCAATGTACTGGATAAAGCATTATTTGATATTCGACTCGCCTATGGTGCAAATGGTTCATTTATTGGGAGTCCTCCGGAACAGCAAGAAACTAAATCAATTACCCTGAACGAATATGATAATGCATGCGGTAAAAGCGCATTCAGTACATTTTCATTGGGTTTGAAACCCCTTTTTCGTTCGGATGAGTCTGGGGTAGGGGCAGTTGTTTTTACAATGCCGAATATTAGCCCCTCCAAATTTGGAGATTTTTTCATTGAAATTGGGCCGGGAAGTTCTGAAATGGCCTATGACTATGACCCAGTCAATACCTTGAGTATCACCCCTTGTGCTGGTAATTACTATCACATTGAATCAAACCAGGATAAACCTATCCGTAAAGCTCCCAGGTTCTTTGGCAATGGATATCCGTGGTTTGGAGTTAAGAATGCAATCCCTTCGGCCGGCTTTTGCGGACCAACAAATAACAATTGGTGGAGACGTGAGGCCTATATAAACAATACACGACCTTTCCGATTTGCAAATGCCTATTTGGAATCACTTACTCTGCAACGCATTTCTAAATTGCCGAGGACATTACAAAGCGTAACTAAGTATCAAAGAGATACTCTAAATGTTTTTAGACAGGTAGGCCAGGTGTCGCTCACATATACAATTAAGTCTGTAGCCAATTATTCTGCTTATTACACTCCAGGTGCAAATAATGGGCCAGTTGTATATTCTTATTCACAATCTACCAAAAGGAATATTATCTTATTGAAGAGCATTGACATTAACGGAGTTGACAACTCCGTTAGCTTGCATTACAATTTTGATTATGAAGAGATTGTATTTGATAGGGCTCAACTGTCCAATGAACTTCGCTTCACAAGTATTAATCCATTTATCCTTAGTTTAGTGACAAATCCATTAGGGAAATCAGTTGCAATAAAGTATAAGGATTTAGATTATGGCATCTCGCCGACTGGTTCATATTATTTCAATGACAATTATCGACATAACCAGAATTCGGGATATTCAGATATTAACAGCTCGCTGCCATCTTATCCGGCCAATCCTGTGAATCCAGTTGCCATACAATTGTATTTTGTGGTCGATAATTTACAATTTGATCAAAAGAAGTTTTCATATAAGTTTTCAAACCTAAAGTCGGTACTTAATTATCAACCTACAGTTCCAAATTATTTGTGGGATTTATCCACTACTCGAGAAAGTGGATTTGAGTCTTGCACTAAGGAGGGGCCGCTCGCAGGCGCAGGGGCAAATTACTCAACATATACTTTTTCAATAGCAGCAAACACAATGTTTGGAAAATTATTGAGCAGCTCAGTATATGATGCGAATAGCACAATTGTCACCTCTGAAGTTAACACTTATTATGATTTACTCGTTTTCAGCCACTCAGGGGGATCAGGCCCACATCCTGACTTCAAAAAGAATGGAATGTTTTATGATGTGCCTCGATATGGACCAAGTAGAAAGACCGGATATCAATTGACGAGCCATTTTATTCCTATAAAATCAAAGACAGCTAGTTCTTATGAAAGCAATGGCACTCTGAACACAACGACAAATTTTGCCTATTATGGCCCATCGGGTGGATCAACTGAATTTGGTTATTGCCTATTACAATCGACCTCGATGATAAATTCTGATGGTTCGACTCAATCTATGGAGTATAAATATTCAAGGCAACTGAGTGATGGATTGCTGACAGGAAGGGGAATATATTCGATACCATTAGAGTCCACAAAAAACAGCGGATTGGCAGGTGGGACAAAGGTGATCTATGCTGTATTTGGAGATAACCTTTTACCTCAAAATGTATTTTCTGTCGGTAGAAGATCATCAGGTGAAGGTGGATGTGAGGATGGTAGTATTTCTGGATGGACTCTGCAAAAGACCAATCTAGCATATTCGACAAATGGGGATTTGACATCTTTTCGAGCAGGTTGTGACGGAAACCCAGTGGTCCTAACTATTTACGCCAATGGATGGATAAAGTCATCGAATTACATCAATCGTAAGGAGTTTTTTAATTATAACAATGCTGGGTCACCGACTTATCATTATGGTTTTGACGGCCAAATTGAAAAATATACCTATGATGGTCTAAATCAAGTCTTATCGAACTCAGCGCGTTTTGAACAGGGTGTTCCTAAACGTTTAGTCAACTACGAATACGTATATGGAAATGGATCAGGTATAAATGCTCTATTTGAAACAAAAAATTATGCTGGATTCCAAGAGCAGAAGACTACTACAAAGTTTAGCACAGAAGGGCAGGTCTTTCAACAATCTATCAGCAATGCCACTTCTTCAGGTGGGTATATCGTAAATACCAATCTTAAAGATTTATTTAACGCTGACCTGTATATAAGTACTGGTCTTGGTGCAAATGGGATAGACTCAATGTTCTATGAAAATAGTTCAAGGCATCGATTGCTGATTCATGACGTCGCTTCGACAGATCGAAATATTACTTATTTGTATGGAGTTAATCAATCAAATGAATCACCTCCTGGATACTCAGAAGGATCTTTATTGAGGACAACCATGAGAGATGAACAAGGCAACTTAAGTAAGACATTTACAGATCGCTTGAATAGAGTCGTTATGGTTAGCCGCTTCAACACAAGCAATCCTCTTTGGGTTAACGAAACAAAAACCTATAATCTTAATGGGCAAGTCGCGAGTATTAAGAATTCCAGCAATGAAAGCTACGACTATGCTTATTACCCTGACGGTTTGCTTTCATCAAAATCGATCCCAGGATCCGGCACTCATGTATACAAATACGACAATCGGGGTCGAATGAATGAATGGACAGACCCAGCCGGCAATAAGCATACGTATACATATACTGATTATGGAGAAGCTTATCAAGAATTTATCAGCGACAAATTAGTTCGTTCAATCACCTATGGAACGGCCGGGATTGAGACTGGAAAGGTAATTGGCGAAGATAAGAAAGTGTTTGGAAGCAGTCCAATGATGGAATCTTATCATTATAAACTGGATGCATTTGGCCGAATAGATTCGATTTGGTGGAATGATTACTCAGGCGCAAGCGAATCAGTTGGATTCACCTTTGAGAATCATATGGATCTGGTTGTTAGAGAAAATAGATACCATGCAAGAGGAAATGAGGTGCACAAATTTGCTAAGCTCAACTTGTTTTACCCTAATGGGCAGATTAAGGAAACTTTGATGAAAATTGACGCTTGGCCAGAAAAAACGATTGCGAAGTACTCATATGACGGTAAGTTGAGAATTACCGGTAAATCTTTGGGAATTACAAATATCGGATCACTCCAGGATTTTGCATATGAATACCATCCAAGAGGGTGGCTAAGCAAAATAAATGGAATCGTATTGGGCGGTGAGCCAATTCCCGCATGTCAATTAAAACCAGAAGAACAATCTCTTTGTGGCAGTATTGCACAATTTCTGCAGGGAATACAGATTCAAATTCAATTTAATCTTCAGCAAGTTAATTCAAATCCGCCAATGGTCTCAATCGGCCATACCCGTAGCATTTTGTATCATGGCTCCACCTATGGAGTAACACCGCCAACAACTAAGACAACTTGGACGCAACTAAATGGTGGTGTGACCGGGCATGCAAATTACAATACAACCATTGTGTTGAATCAACCAAACCTGCTGGTTACAACAATTTCAAGAGGACGCGATATTCAATACATCATTGGACAACTGGATAGTCTACTAAAGGCCGGCTTAATTAATCAGACGGCAGCTGAGTATATCAAAAATCACTTGCAGGAGATACTCAACGGCGATTTTCCGTATGAATGCAAAGAAGTGTTTAAGCCACAGTTAAAGCTTCACAATTTTGCCGAAGAAATCCGGTATGATGATCCACATGGAAGTTCTGGTGGTTCGGCCCAGCACAATGGCAATATAAGCCAGGTAATATACCAGTTTGCAAATAATCTGCCTGTGTCTTATGGGTTTAGATATGATATGCTGAACCGGTTAACTCAATCCACGTTTGCAGAAATCATCCCGAACGGCGAATATTCAGGCTTAACCCGCTTTGATGAGACGGTAGGCTATGCTGATGCCACAGGTAATATCAGCTCAATTCGCCGCAATGGAATTACGGGACAATGTGAGATTGGATACCAATTTGGCCCAATAGATCAATTGACAATGACCTATAGCCAGGGCAAGCTTGAGCAGGTGCAGGAAAACATTCAGTCTAATAAAGGATTTCCACCGGTAACGGGTTCATATACATATGATGGCATGGGTAGAATAACCTTTG
>JBDSUZ010000087.1:0-1848 GCA_039927395.1 Saprospiraceae bacterium
GTAAATGTTTTGAATAAAGGAACAATTGACATCAAGAGTATTGATTTCAAATATTCACTTGACAATGGAGTTCCCATATCATTTAATTGGGGTGGCACTATCAATCCGGGCCAGTCGGCTAGTATTACTTTGCCACCTACTGATTTGACAAATGGCCCTCACATGTTGAACATAAAGGCTGAATTGGTCAACGCAAGTCCAGATGATGTGACGTTCAACAACAGCATTAGCGGTTCATTTAGAGCCATTGTGCCAGTACAAGACACAGCTTTTTCTCAAGATTTCGACACAAGTATTTTCCCACCTGATGGCTGGAATTATATTGCTTTCAATCCCAACAATCTGATGAAAGTCTTCGCGAAAGGAGGTTTTGGAAATAGCCCTAACAGTTTGAAAATGGACAATTTTTCTGGAAACGAAAATATCTCTGGCCAAGTTGATTACTTCATGTCACCGGCGATTGATTGCAGTACTTCTGAGAAATTAGTACTCAGTTTTTCAGTCGCATATGCTCAATATGATGCAACGTCAAAAGACAAATTGCAAGTATTGATTTCAACTGATTGCGGCAATTCATGGACAAATGCATACGATAAGCAAGGAAGCGAATTGAAAACCGCCCCAGCAGCTACCTCTAGCTGGAGTCCATCAGCGACGCAATGGCGATCAGAAAGTATTAGTTTGACACCATATGCTGGCGAGTCTAGCGTTATTGTAATGTTCGCTGCGACTAGCAATTTTGGTAACAATTTGTATATCGATGATATCAACCTTGAATCAACACTTGGCAATGTCGATCTCACTGTCCAGAATAATCTATTCAAAGTTTATCCCAATCCAACTACTGGTATTATTGAATTGCTGGTCGATGATCAATTTACTAAATCCAATATCAATGGCAAGGTGTTTTCCAATGATGGAAAATTGATTCAGACTTTTTCAATACCACAATCACAAACATCAAAACAGCTCGATTTGACTGAATTTCCCGGAGGGATCTATCAAATTCAACTATCAAACGACCAGGTTCAAATATCAAAATCAGTCATTAAGAAGTGAAATTGAAACAACGCCTTTTAGTTGTTTGTGTATTTTGCATTCTTTGGGCATCTTGTAATGATGATGAAAGCTGCAAAGCAGGAGCTGGCGGCGACGTAACTCTTGTTGCATTTCCTCAGCATCATACGAAACCAGTTCGCCCAGACTCGGTCTATGTCAAATTCGATTCCAAAGAATTTCCAGGAGCTAGCCCCTTGGATTACGACCTTGCTATTGCTGCCGACACAACAGAGGATCATGTCTTCATCGAAAATCTGAAATGCGGCGACTATTATATCTATATGATCGGATATGACCATTCAATTATCGAATTAGTTAGAGGTGGAATTCCTTACACAATTGCCGATAATTTAAGTGGCGAAATAGATCTGGATATTCCGGTAACGGAATAATTAATCGGGCAAATAGCGGACACTTCAGGCATGAGAAAACAAACAGTAAATAAGCGGATTTCAGGGCTTGCTCTTTTGCTCTTTGTTTTAACAACAATCTCCTGCAATCACGAGACAATCATAGTTGCTAAAGAAAATGGTTTTCCTTCGCAGATAGCTCCAATCATGGACAAATGTTCCAATGCTGGTTGTCACAATGATATCAGCAAAGATGGCGCTGCAGGACTATCGCTAGCAAGCTGGGAAACCATGTTCGAAGGTGGAAACGGCGGCGCTGTGACAATTCCATATGGATCGCTATACAGCACGCTTCTCTATTACACCAATACCGATTCAAGCATGGGGCCTACTCTGCTCCCTACTATGCCTTACAATTTGCCTCCATTGAGCAGCAATG
>JBDSUZ010000088.1:0-2408 GCA_039927395.1 Saprospiraceae bacterium
CCCAGGTTTAACCACTCTTCCCAAAATTTTTACAACGAATTGAAGAATCGTGTAAATGCTTATTTCAAAGAAACAGGTAAAAAAGAGAGCGGAAATTCCATTTTGTACACTAAAGCAATACTATATACATTAGGATTTGCTGCTACATATTGCTGGTTGGTGTTCTTTACTCCTGCAGTTGGATGGGCGCTTTTGGGCTGTGTATTACTCGGAGGCTTTGCTGCGACTATCGGATTCAACATCATGCACGATGGTGCACACGGTAGCTTTTCGAAGTATCCAAGGCTAAATGATGCTGCAGCTTGGTCCCTAAATGTCCTTGGAGGTAGCTCAATCATGTGGAAAATCAAGCACAATGTGATCCACCACGGATTTACCAATATTGAAGGTATGGACGATGATATTGAGGCTCAACCATTCTTGAGAATGGCTCCTCAGCAGAAATTGTATCCGCTGCACCGTTTCCAACATATCTACTTCCCGTTCCTATACGGCTTGCTTTATTTCGCATGGATCTTCCATACTGACTATAAGAAATATTTTACCGGCAAGGTAAATGAAACTCCTTTCAAGTCATTGAGTGCTGCTGAGCATATCTCATTTTGGTCATTCAAAGTCTTGAACTTGTTCCTATTTGTAGTGCTACCAATTATCATGGTTGGATTTCTTCCATTCCTGATTGGTTTTGCTGTATTTGTCTTTATGACAGGTGTTAGCATTAGCATTGTATTCCAATTAGCACACACAGTTGAGCACACCGAATTTCCTGTTCCAGACGCCGATACCGGATTTATCGAAAACGAATGGGCTATACACCAAGTCAACACCACCGCCAATTTTGCTACCCGCAATAAAGTTTGGCACTGGCTATTGGGCGGTCTCAATTTTCAGATCGAGCACCATTTATTCCCCAAGATCAGCCACGTACATTATCCTGCCTTGAGCAGAATTGTGAAGAAAGCTTGTGCTGATTATGGCATTAACTACATCGAGTATCCTACTATGCGCACAGCTTTAGCTTCGCATGTAAGCTTCCTTAAGAGAATGGGAGTAGCTGCTTAGTTGATGATTTGATGATGCGATGATTTGATGAGGGTCGCTGCGCTCTGTTTAGTTGTTTAGTCGTTGAGTTGTTTAGCTGAAAATTCGCTGTGCTATGATGATTTGATGAGCGTCGCTATGCTCCGTTTAGTTGCGTAGCAGTTTAGCCGAACCAAGCGAGTATTTTCTAGCACCTAGGACCAAGAACCCAGTAACAAAATTCAGATATCTCTATACTCTGAACCCTTAACTCTGAACATTTCAGTCGCCCAAAGCCGATGTTGAAGACGAAACGCGCCGATGATTTGATTATTTGATGATTTGAAATCTAGAGCCATGTTTGTGCCCGAAATTTATGCTTTTGATGATTCTGCCCAAATAGCCGAATGCATCAGAAAGTACCCATTAGGAATCTTGATTTCATCGCTGCCGGATCAGCCTCTAATGGCCTCTCATTTACCTTTTTTGCTCCATACCGATGGAGACAAGTGGCAACTCCGAGCTCATATCGCAAAGGAAAACCCTCATAGCCTTGTTCTGATTGACGGAGCAGACATCCTTGTCGTTTTTCAGGGACCAAATACATACATTTCATCCTCTTGGTATAGCCATCCAAATGTATCGACCTGGAATTATCAGGCGGTGCATTGCTATGGCATTTTGAAGTTGCAAACCGACGCACAACTATGGCATAGCTTGCAAGAACTGACTGACCTATATGAAGAGGAAATGCAATGTCCTGTCCGTCTCAAAGACCTTCCCAAAGAATTATTGCTAGATTATTTTCCATTGATCGCCGGTTTTGTGATTGACATCCACCGGATCGATGCTGCCAACAAGATGAGTCAGAATCGAAATGAAGCTGATAAACAAAACATTGTTGCAGAGTTGATGAAATGCCCGTTCCCTGGGGCTAAGGAAATTGGAAAAGAAGTCGAGGGGATAATTGTTAATGGATAATGGATAATTGTTAATGGATAATTGTTAATGGATAATTATGTCACAGATCCCATTTCAACTTATTGATTGGAGCCAAATCGAAAGAACGGAACATCCGAGTACCAGCGGAACTTCATTTTGGCAAACTCTTCAACTTGAGGGGCTGCGCATTCGTCTCGTAGAATACAGTCCAGGCTATTTGGCCGATCATTGGTGCCAAGTTGGGCATCTGGTACATTGCCTCGAGGGCTCCTTTATCACCGAATTGATCTCTGGTGAAAAGCGCGAATTGAGCGCTGGCCAATCCTATATCGTATCAGATGATCTGAGTGAACATCGTTCGTCTACTCAAGACGGCGTGAAATTGCTGATCGTAGATGGGGAGTTTCTTAGAGCTCAAGAAGAATCAAAAGAACCCCAATAGCGCC
>JBDSUZ010000089.1:0-2761 GCA_039927395.1 Saprospiraceae bacterium
AAGTGTATCAATTGCCGGGACTGATTTTCATTTTACTTTTTGGTTTGTTTCTTGGCAACCTTGACGAGATGAAACAATTTAAATGGATTGAAAAATTAAAACCATACGAGTTGAAGAAAGAGGTTCATAAATTTAAAGAACTGACTATTGAAGGTGCATTTTTGATAAGAGCGCTTTTCTTTTTACTATTTGGCTATCTTATTCAGCCACATGAAATCCGGAACACTGATACCTTGATCTGGGCACTTGGAATCGTTTCAGCAATTTTTCTCTTCAGGGCTATTCAACTTAAGATTTCTCGACTTCCACTATCGCCTTTGCTATATATTGCCCCAAGAGGCTTGATTACTATATTGCTCTTCCTTGCAATTGAACCGTCGCATACTATCTCATTTGTGAATAAATCACTTATTATTCAAGTAATAATCTTAACGGCCCTAATAATGATGCTTGGATTTATGAGAAGAACGACTGAGCGAGATGACAACATTGTAGAGCAAAAAGACAACTAATTTCCGTTTGGCAGTACTCCCGGGTGCGGAAAACGGTTAGATTAAATATTCACCAAGATCAAATAATTACTGGAGTGCCAGAGTATGTCGACGAAAAGGAACAACAATAGGAAAGCTTTTCAAGTTGCCATTCACCACCATCCGTCATTCGCTCGAAAAGGAAAAGATTTACGACGACAATATTAACGAAATAAAGGAATAGAATATATGCCAGCACATCAAAGAAAACTCCTTTAAGAAAAACAACAGAGGAGAACGCTTCAGTCAGCTCTTCGAAAAGTATTTGTAGATTGTATCTTCAACGCAGCTAACTTGTACCAAGCAATCTATCAACAGATTAGCTCAATGGCTAATAAGGCTGCTTCTGATATAGCTATGTGCAAACCTACCGTTCAAATATGGAGAAGAGAGAAAATCGAGTTTCTGTTTTTTGGTTTCGTAGAGACCTTCGCCTTTTTGACAACCATGGGTTATTTCAGGCATTGAATGGCAATTCAAAGGTCTTGCCAATCTTTATTTTCGATAAAAATATCTTAGAAACTCTTACTGATAAAAAAGACAAAAGAGTTTCGTTCATCCATCACAATTTACTCCGGATTGAAAATGAATTGAACAAATTAGGTTCATCACTTTGGGTGATTCACGATACTCCTCTAGCCGCCTTTCAATTAATCTTCTCAACTTTTGATGTCAGCGATGTCTATACTAATCATGATTATGAGCCGTATGCAATTGCAAGAGACAAGGAAATTTCCGATTTTTTAAGCGCAAAAAACATTTCATTTCACACTTCTAAGGATCAGGTTATATTCGAGAAGGATGAGGTCATGAAAAACGACGGAAAGCCATATACCATCTTTACGCCATATTCAAAAGTATGGAAACAGAAGTTGATGGAAAGCAAAATCACTTTCTATGAAAGTGAAAACCATTTAACAAACCTACTTGCAGTCCAAAAATTCCGCACGCCCCTGCTAGAAGAAATGGGATTTGAATTACTCCCATATCACATGCCATCAACAACCGTAGATGAGGAAATTATATCTCACTATGATCAAACAAGAAACTTTCCGGCTATCAGAGGGACAAGTCAACTAAGTGTGCATTTGCGTTTTGGCACTGTTAGTATTCGTAAGCTGGTTGCAAAAGCCAATGAACTAAATGAGCAGTGGCTTAACGAATTAATATGGAGAGAGTTTTTTATGATGATTCTTTACCAGTTCCCAAGGGTAATTAAGGAAAGTTTCAAGAAAAAATATGAAAATATTTTATGGCGAAATAATGAAAACGAATTTGACTTATGGTGCAAAGGTCAAACCGGTTATCCTATCGTAGACGCAGGAATGAGGGAAATGAATGAAACAGGCTTGATGCACAACCGTGTAAGGATGATTGTTGCCAGTTTTCTTACCAAACATTTGCTCATTGATTGGCGATGGGGTGAAGCCTATTTCGCAGAAAAACTATTGGATTATGAGCTTTCTAGCAACAACGGCAATTGGCAATGGTCTGCTGGATGCGGCTGTGATGCTGCTCCATACTTCCGAATATTTAATCCTGAAGAACAAACAAAAAAATTTGACCCTGAACTCAAATACATTCGCAAATGGATTAAAGATTATAGATCAGAATACTTAACACCTATTGTTGAACATTCTTTTGCAAGAAAAAGAGCTCTGGACATCTATAAAATATCGATTGCTGATGGGTCTAATTAAACATTGATAACAAATAGCTGAGGTTCCATCGCAAGCTAACCCCTCTGTGAGTGACTGAATTTTGTAATAGGTCTCAACGACCAACAAAAAAAAGGAAATGATTACAATTGACAACTATTTAGACAGTCACTATATACATAGAAGCAATTGGTTGAGAGCCGCTGTTTTGGGAGCAAACGATGGTATTATCTCGATTTCAAGTCTAGCCATCGGCGTTGCCGCTGCAAGTGCAACAAGAGAGCCAATCATAATAGCCACTGTCGCCGGACTAGTTGCGGGAGCCCTCTCTATGGCTGCTGGCGAATATGTATCTGTCAGTTCACAGATGGATACAGAATACGCTGATATCGAAAGAGAGAAACAGGAGCTAAAAGAAATGCCCCAAGAAGAGCTGAAAATATTGGCCCAAATCTATGAGAAACGAGGATTACGAAAAGAAACTGCAATGCTTGTAGCAATTGAAATGACCGAAAAAGACGCATTAGGAACACATATTAGAGAAGAATTAGGCATCAACGAAATTAGTAAGGC
>JBDSUZ010000090.1:0-14765 GCA_039927395.1 Saprospiraceae bacterium
ATAGGTATAATTCCCCGTCGTCTGATTGGGCAAGTCTCCCAGGCCCGCATTACCGGCCTGATCCTTGACATAATTGAGGCGATTGCTTTGTTGTGAGGGGTACAATGGATCGGCGTTGGGTATGTAAAAATATGATAAAGAGTCCATACTTGCAGTGGCTGTGCGAAGTTGGGAGATAATATTTCCGTCGGGAGAGTATTTCAACATGTTGTTGTAGGTGGAGCTGGGGGATCCTACTTTTCAAATCAATCACACAAATTTAGAAGGCCCATAAATAGTTGTCAATTCCCCCAATATTCACAGAGTTACTTCTCACACTGGGCAAATACTACCTCAACTATTAACGGTATACTTACTCGTAGTTTTTTGTCATTATAGGCAAAGTTTAGTTCGTGATTATCTATTCTAATGACCAATTTATCCTCGGGAGAATACTCAAAAGTGTAATGCTTTTCTTTCTTTTTGATCTTATAATGCTTCTTAGTTTGGTTTTCCATAATCATTAATGAATCGCCTTCAATCATAACCAAATAGTTGATATTGCCATGTCGGCCAGTCCAACAGCCATTGAGAATATGAGATTGCGCCTTACAGGAGTAAGTAACAACGGAAAGAAACAATAAAAATAAGGTCAGTAATTTCATGTCTAATTCTTGGATGTTTTAGGGACCTTCATTGTCATTTCGAAATCCAATCGAGGCTCTATCTGAATTTCCAAATCAATTGATTTTCCCTTTTGCTTTAGTGCGTTCTGCCGATTATTAATGTCATTCTCTAACATGTCAGGACCAGCATTTCCCGAAGGAGAAGCAATTGTAAAACAACCCAGAGACCCAGTTATTCTATTAATAAGCTCACCTACATTAACAATGTCTGGCACTTGATAGATTTCTCCAACATGGACCAAAACGTCTGCCGCAATATCTTCCTTGTTTCGCCAAGGACTTTTATTGGGAAAGGCAGGAAATGATTGCTTACCATTTTGAGTCAATAAAATAGCATAAAGACCACTTGACTTAGGATAATCAGTCACTTCCTTCCCTTTAAATTTGTTCTTATTGCCAATCGGTTCAAAGGCATAGTTGTACACTAGTAAATTGCCATCCACGTCTGGTATTTCCGTTCTATTTATCACTAATGCGTCTCTTGTAACAAGATATGTTGAAGTTGTATTAGTTACTTTATCAGTTACCGTCATCGGATAGGTTGAAACTGAAACTGTTTTGGGAGCATTCATAACCATTTCACTTCCAATTAATCTCAACTGGGCTATACCAGAAGGTATCGCACTGATCTTAATCTCCACTTCTCTACCATCAATGTCTACAGCAATTATTGGAGTGTTTCCAGCAAACTGATACGGTGAATACCACGGATATGATTTACCTAGTGGATCCACACTCAAAAACCGCCCCAACCGATTATCATACAACCTCATCCCATAATCCTGCTGATTGCCCGTACCATGTATTTCGTTGTCATTCTCCTTGCCATTAAACCCATACCGATATTTCTCCCCCGAAAAAGTCCTCCCTGGCATACCCATGCCAAATGGATAGTAGTCCGTCTGGGTCAGGATATCCGCCAGGAAGTGATTGACGGCCCCCGGAGCTGCCGCCCGGCCGATGTGGCGGTCTGAGACCGTCGCCAGGACATTGCCCAAGTGATTGGTGATCTCGTATGCCATCATGCCCAAAAACTGGCGCGTGGTATCTGTCATCGATGGCAGTGCCCCAAAGGTACGGTACACCAAGCGATTGCGGCCTTGCGAGCCAAGTCGCTCTGAGCCATAGACAATATGCTCCTTCAGATACATATCATAATATGCCGGACCACTCGTAAGCCCAGTACCATATCGCACATAAGTTGCTAATGGATTGCCTTGTGCATCGCGCACATAATACCAGGTCGTATCATTATTCGGTACCGTACCCGTCGAGAAGGTCGTTCGCTTGGACAATCGGTTGCCAAAGGCATCATAAGTGTACCGGAAGGTGTGCGAGTTAGCTCCGATCGTTCTGATGACCCGCTCCAATTTGTTGGAGGGCGTCCAGGTATAGGCCAGGTTTTCGCTGGCATCGGCACTCAGATTGCCATTGGCGGTATAGGTATAATTCCCCGTCGTCTGATTGGGCAAGTCTCCCAGGCCCGCATTACCGGCCTGATCCTTGACATAATTGAGGCGATTGCTTTGTTGTGAGGGGTACAATGGATCGGCGTTAGGTATATAAAAATAGGATAAAGAGTCCATACTTGCAGTGGCTGTGCGAAGTTGGGAGATAATATTTCCGTCGGGAGAGTATTTCAACATGTTGTTGTAGGTGGAGCTTGGTGATCCAGCCGTCCAAGTCATGGTGCCAACGTTGTATCCAATCCAAGGGTACATTTGCAGCAAGCGATTGAGTTGATCATATTGATACGAATATCCACGCGAATCTGAATTGCCTATGTTTTTGTATCCATAAACGGCATTGCGTATATTGCCGTTGTAGAGATTTTTGGATTGAGTACCGAAGGCGGTGCCGGGCATTTCCCACATGCGACCCCTCTGGACTATATTCGGTTGTAGCGCGCGCATAAGATCTTATGCGCCTACCCATATCATATTTGAAAATGAGAATCCGTAGGCGCTGCTTTTCTCAGGGGCAACCGCGAGGGATTGCCCCTCCCGCATCCGATAAATAATCCTCATTTCTGATCCTATTTTAGCTATGATATTGACCACTTTTGGCTCTTAGCCCTGAAAGGGCGTCGAGCATTAGCCGTGGGCAGCGCCCACGGCATGAATGACCCCTGATTTTGCGCCCTGTAAGGGCATAAGCTAATTAGAATCTGGTGTTTTGAAGATCGTACATCGGACATTCATTGTAGCGGTAAGGCATGCCTTACCGCTACAATATCAGGCCCCAAATGCAAATGAACATAGGCATTTCGCATATCTGAACCTCCTAATCAAAATTCCTTAGCAAATGGCATTCAGAGAGACAAGGCAGGCCATTGTCTCGAGGCATATATTGACCCTGAAGGAGTGTAGCGACATACGACTCGTGCGTCGCTACTACCTATCTATATGATTATTTGCATCTCAAAAAAATTGGCTGCCAGCAAAGCTGAACAGCCAAAATAATACACAATCGAAGCATTTTGTTGCGATGTCTATTTCATCGCTTTTAGGTATACGGCATGTTTTGAATCTGCGATCTGCACGAAATACATACCGGGCGTGATATTTGAATTAAGTGCGAATTGATGCAATTGATTCCCTGCTGATTCGGGTTGAGGCGACATCAATTCCTGGATCATTTGTCCCTGAATATTAAATAGTCGAATTCCTATACTTGCAGGTCTGTCCAATTGATAGGAAATCGTAAATGCCGAGACAATCGGTGTAGGATACAACATGATTGAAGATTGATTAATAGCAATTTCATTGACTCCGACGTCAATTGTAGGCCCCACATCTTCTGATATTTGATCGATCGAACTTGATCGGCCGTCATCAAGCGTGGGCACTTGATAATCAACAAGTCCCATCAATGTGAGATCGTAGTTTTCGGGAAGATATCTTTCCTGAGCTGACAATACTGCCTGATGATTAGTCAAGGAAATTGCATGTAATTGTTGAGCATTTAATTCCACACAAAGGCTACAAGTAAGCCAAATAAATAGAATCGAAAAGGTTTTCATGGCGATGGTCTTTTGCATTAGCAATTCATTTACCTTTTGATATTTCTATCAAAAGATTTCAATTTCTCTTCATTCCAATTGGCAATTTTAAAAATATAGGAAAGGAAATGGAGATGTTGGATTTTTGGACGAAATGCATTCTTTTTCAGATAAAGGAATGCTAGCTCTACTTGAGTGACAATCTATTTGAATCATTGACAATCAATAGAAAATCCCTTATCTTGAATACAAAATCCAGTTATGAATCAAAATATTTTCCTCGTCATCAGCATGATCTTGCTGATCCCCTTGATTCCTGCATTTCTTATCTATATGGTGATCAAGCCAAATCCTGATGACATCGACATTAGCGGACCGTATGGAGGACTTAGTCTGAAACTCAAAGGTGCATTCGGAGGGTACTTTTTACTCGTAATTGTAGGAGTGACGCTTTTCTACTTCATAAGCAACCGAGATTCGGGGTTGACAGAATTGCAAAGACAAATAGCATTGCGCGATACTACCATAATGGAAATGAAGTCCGCCCTAGCAGCATCTGCTAATCCCGTCGTCGACTGGCATGTCAAAGGACTAGTATTACCATCGGGCTTGGACGGAACAAAGTTCTTCTTTGACGATGGCACTACCAAAAGCGAACCGGATGGATCTTTTGAACTAGTCAAACGCTCCATTGCGAGCCAAGGGGTGGCCAAGCCGCCTAAATGGATATGCGTGTACAACAAGACCACGGGCTTCAATGTCATTAGCCTCAATCGCGAAGTCAATCACGCCGATATAGCAAAATATGGCGTGATATTTAACGACACATTACATGAAATATTCATACAAAAACCATTGGATATCAATAGTATATTAAAGGATAGCAGTTCTGCCGTAGCCAATTGGGTCAAGGGCAATCCCGAGATTCAACAAAAGGTACTTCAGGCGGATCCCGAATTTTTTAAGAAAATGAGCGATTTACAAGTAACGATGTTGCTTCCGCAGAGCATTATCAAAGAACGAAATGATCGCAAAACTCAGAAGGTAAAAACGATTCATCAATAAGTCCTTGCATAATTGAACTAAGTCTGCAATAGTTTTTCCAATTTTACCCTGACAGGCCACAAGACATTAGTTCAAAGTATTAGGATGATAGAAATTATTAAAGCTATTGATTTCGGGAAGGCCCGCAACAAGTCGATCTTATTTGGACTACTCTTATTGATTACTTGTCTTGTAAGGTTGATCACCTGGATCCCTCCCGTTATCGATCATGATGAGAGCACTTATCTGATCATAGCCAATCAAATCTTGAAAGGCGATCTGCCCTATGTAAGATTGATCGATATAAAGCCGGTAGGTATTTATTTTCTCTTTGCAGCATTTCTAAAGCTATTTGGGCATCATATATTCCTAGTGCGTATCGCGGCAACAATTGCGGTTGCCGGCACTTCTTATTTTTTATTTTCTGCTAAACTTCGCCAAAATGGAGACAATATTTCCGCAATTCTAATTGCCGGATTATATGTCGCCGCTGCATCGCTGCATAAGTGGACCTGGACATCTAACACGGAGCTATTTTTTAATCTATTTATAGCAATCGGGCTCTATTATTTTTTAGGCAAATTGAGGAATATCGAAATGTTCCTAATGGGTTTGATGTTCGGAATTGCCTTCATGTTTAAGTACGTTGTGCTATTGGATTTCTTTTGTTTTGGGCTAGTTTTTGTTATTGCATTTATTAGTAAAATGCAATTCAAAAAATTCCTTTGGAAAACCATTCTAGCTTGTATTGGGCTTATAATTCCATTTTGCGCAGTAGCACTGCTGTATTATTTCAATGGGCAAATAGAAGTATTCAGACAAGTCACCTTTGAAATTCCTTCCCGCTATAGCAGCAGTTTCTCCTTCGGAAAATCTCTCAAATTTGCATTGGAATTTTATGCCTCTTACTTTTGGCTAGTTCCCTTTTACGCAATTTCACTCCATCACATCTACAAAAAAGGAAGCAAGAGCAATTTGCAGATAAAGCTTCTCTCAGTCATTTGGCCCCTATTTGCCTGGGTAGCAATTCTCAGTACAGGCAAAATGTTTTTTCACTATTCCTTTCAAGCCCTAATTCCATTCTTGTTCTTTATACCTGACGGAATATCACAAATAAAGGTCAAGCAAAAGGGATTAAATATAGTAGCCGCTTGCACTATTGCTATGATGGTAGCATGTCCATTCTTGCAATATTTCACGCTATTCAAAAAACCTGATTCCATCAATTCTGCAGCTGAATATCTCAACAATCATATGGATCCTTCAGATCAAATATTTGTCGAATCGCAGATCATCCTCTATTTCCTGACGGACAAAACGCCTATAACGCAATATGTTCATCCAACCTTGATGATCAAACCTGAGCATATCATAGCATATGGAATAGACCCGCAAGGGGAAATGAATAAAATTTATGAAAGCGCCCCAAAATATTGGATCGCAGATCTAAATAAACCGCCCTTAGCCCCAGCTTTTCTCTCAGCTAATTATCGACAAGAAATTGTCATTGGGAATCTGCTAGTGTACAGAAGGAATGATTGATGCTGGTAAATTTATTCAGACGGCGATCTTAACTCCCAATACTCCCCTAACTCCCTAACTCCCCTCAATCCCAGAATTTCCTATTCACCCTCGTCGTAGCAAACAACCTGCGAATACTGTATTTGCCGCTGCCGTTGACGTAGACAAGCAATAGACCACCGGTGATAGCCAGGTTTTTCATGAAATGCAGGGATTGCTCCCGTTGAAGATTTAGCGGTTCGTTCCAATAAGAATGTACGATCACAGTGACGGGAACCCAATAGAGCAGCAAGAGGAAGGCGCCAAAGGAACTGCGGTATCCGAGGAGCAGCATGAGGCCGCCCAAAATGAGGCAGCCTATGCCTAGATTTAGTAGAAAATGCGGATTCCATGTCAATCCGTATTCTGCCATTTGTTGGATGGTTGATTCACGAAATTTAATGGAATCGATGGCGTCGAAAATGAAAATAAAGGACAAAAGCACGCGTGCTATGAGGTCTACTATATCTTTTTGCATGAGGGGTCAAATCATTTTTGTTCAAAATACCTGCTGACAGCAAGGGCCACATTGTCGCCATCGATAGCGGCTGAAACGATGCCACCTGCATATCCAGCGCCTTCACCACATGGAAACAATTGCATTGCCTCGGGGTGCATCAGGCTCTCAGCATCTCTTGGAATCTTAATTGGGCTTGATGTCCGGCTTTCTGTTCCTAAGACCACGGCTTCTTCGGTAAGGAAGCCTTTCATTTTCTTTTCAAACTCCAGGATTCCTCGCTTTAGTCTGGTGTAGATTTCGGATGGAAGCAAGGTATTTAGGGGCGCTGCAAACAGTCCCGGAATATACGATGAATCCGGTAGTTTTGAGGACAACTTGGCATTTATGAAATCAGTCAAACGCAATGCTGGCGCTTTCTGAGATCCATCGCCGGCTCTAAACATCTCCTGCTCGACTGATTTTTGATATTCCATGGCAGCAAAAACTCCCGCATCTGCAAATGGCGCCAGATCTTCGAGATTGACAGAAACGACTACCCCTGAATTAGCATACGGGCTGTCTCTTCTACTTGGCGACATACCATTTACGACGATTTCGCCAGGGGCAGTTGCAGATGGTACAATCAAGCCTCCAGGGCACATACAAAATGAAAACACGCCTTTATCTTCAATCTGACAGGCAAGCGAATAGCTTGATGCAGGGAGAATAGGATCTCGCGGTGACTGTTTGTACTGTATAGCGTCGATCAAAGGCTGTGGATGCTCCACACGCACTCCAAGGGCAAATGGTTTGGCTTCCATCTTGATTCCATGGCGTTGCAGCATGTAGAAGATATCTCTTGCTGAATGACCGGTGGCAAGAATCACGGCATCTGCCAATTTCTCCTCTCCATTGGCGAGGATGACGCCAAGTACCTTACTGTCTTTGACAATCAGATCGACAACTGAGGAGTTAAAATGAACTTGTCCGCCGTATTGCTCGATACTGGCTCGCATATTTGAGACCAAAACTGGCAGTTTATTTGTGCCAATATGTGGATGAGCGTCGGCGAGGATATCTGAGGGAGCACCGTGTTCAACCAACATTTTCAATACTCTGTTGACGTCGCCTCTTTTGGTACTGCGGGTGTACAATTTGCCGTCGGAATAAGTACCTGCACCTCCTTCGCCAAAGCAATAATTGGAGTCGGGATTGACAATTCCTTCTTGCTGAATCGCCCTCAAGTCTTTCCTTCGAGCTTGAACATCCTTGCCGCGCTCAAAAATAACTGGCTTGATGCCTTTTTCTATCAGTCGCAATGCTGCAAAATAACCCGCCGGACCGGCACCAATGATGATGCACTCTTTTGCCTGATCGACATGTTGAAATGCCTCCGACAGTAGTGGCTCAGCTACTGGTACTTCGCCTATAAAAACGCGGATCTTGACTTGATAAATGGGGATACGTTGCCGAGCATCCAAAGACCGCTTCAACAATTGCCAGGTCATGGGTAGCTCTTTGTCAAAAGCGATCTGAAACCTTATCTTCTGTTCGATGACATTCGCATCTTCAATTTGTTCAGGCAGCAGCTTGATATCTATGTCCTGAATCATAATCTGACAATTGTGAAATCAGTAATTAGTGCATTGCTGCCTTGATCTTCTTCTGAATTGTAGATCATTTACCAAGAATTGCTTGGCGAACTCTCGACGCCTTTTCAAGCAATGCTTCTAATCTATCTAGCGGCAGCATATTGGCACCGTCAGATTTTGCAGTCGAGGGATTGGGGTGAGTCTCGATGAACAAACCATCGACGCCAGCGGCTATGCCTGTGATCGCCATATGTTCGATTAGCGCTGGTCGTCCGCCCGTAACTCCAGTACTTTGGTTTGGTTGCTGGAGAGAGTGCGTACAGTCAAGGACAACTGGATTGCCTGCTTCCTGCATGACTGGTATTCCTCTAAAATCCACGACCAAATCTTGGTATCCGAAGGTAGTTCCACGTTCGATGATGAAACTGCGATGGTTGCCAGTTTGGCTTACTTTATCGAGGGCAAATGCCATTGATTCAGGGCTCATGAACTGACCTTTCTTGACGCTTACTGTCTTGCCAGTCATGCCTGCAGCCACCAAAAGACTGGTCTGACGGCACAGGAATGCCGGAATCTGCAGTACGTCGACATATTTAGCGGCCATGGCCGCTTCCTCATCAGAATGAATATCTGTAGTCGTTGGTATGGAAAAATGTTCTCCTACCCTTTTCAGGATATCAAGTGCAATTTCATCTCCAATTCCCGAATAAGAATCTATGCGAGATCTGTTTGCTTTGCGATAAGAGCCCTTGAACACAAGGGGAATTCTATATTTCTGCGTCAAAGTGTAAATCTTTTCCGCAATGTCAAAAGCCATTTCCTCGCCTTCAATCAGGCAAGGTCCTGCGATTAGCATAAATTGATCTTCATCCCCAAAGCTTAAGGAATCGATTTGAAATTTGGTCATATGATCTTGTAAATCTTGTGCTATGGCAACTCGGCCCTCACGAATAGGGAACCAAATATCACCTTAAAGCCGATACTGGCTTTATTCGCGACAAAAATACGGAATTTGAATGGCTTGTCGAACTCAGTTGCTCTGAGCCTGTGGCAAAGCGTACGCAAGGCTATCCAATTTGGACTTTGCTTTGTCGAGATTAGCCTGAATATCAGAGCAAGGAGAAATGACGCCAACGATGGTAAAATCTCCTTTTTTCTTGTAAAATGCCTGCAATCCATTCTTTTTGACCTTGCTGAGCATGCGCCCAGCATTTGAGGCATCGCGAAAGGCTCCTACCATGATCAAACACTCTCCTTTTCTGATTGCGGATCGCTCTTTGTGTGATTGGCTGTTATTGCCCTCGACTCTTTCGGGGCTAACTGGAGATTTGGAAATTATAGGCGGTAACGCCTCTTTTGCTTGAGGCTGCTCAAGTTGAATATCTTGCGTCGATTCAGGTATCTGATCTTTGGGATCTGCTGGATTTGGTATTTGTTCAGTATTAGAGTCTTGTACTCTCTCTTCGGGACTTAATGCAATAGCGCCCCCCGAATCAATCAAAGCAGGTGAATCTGAAGGTTTCTCATTGAGATGAATTTCATCTGGCGCCACTTCGACAACTTCATCTTCCTTGCTTTGCCAGCGATTTGCCAAAAAAATGCCAAATACGACAAGCAGCAGTATACCAGCAATGCCCATCACCAAACGGGTAGGAAATGGCTTGGGAGGTTGAACAATTGGTGTAACAACTGGTTCCGGCACTGGAGCAGGAATATGTGGCTCGTAAACAGGCATTTCCGTAGACCTACGCTGAGGGAAAAACTGAATTACTGGCAATCCAAAGAATTGCTCAGGAATATATCCTTCAGGATCGGCAATAAATTCATAATGGCCATCTGCGCCAGTCCTGATTTTTCCAATACCATGTAGTGGTACCGATATACCGTCTTCGAGATCAGATTTGACTATATCAAGGAAGCGCTCCAAAAGTGCTTGGGCCTGATCAATAGAACAGGATTCAGCCTTTTGAATGTAATGCAGTAGCAAATCTGAAGATCCAAGACTACGTCCATCGAAAAGTACCTCCGCAACGGGGGGTGCAAATCTTCCAGATAAATAATCTACACTGGACTCTTCTATATGATTGGAAAATGTGCCAATACCGGGCAAAGTTACCTGATGATATTGCACCAATATCTCCAACAAATATTTTTCAACTATGTACATAGCGGTAGCTCTGCAAAATTGGTGCCGAGCTATAGATTTTGACAAGAAATATGATAAATAAACCTAATGAGTCTGGCTTATTTGTGACTTCCAAAAAAGAAACCACGTCTGCCACAAGTCCCACGAGCAAATTCTCCAATACCAAAATTCAATTCCAAGCCTACTTGTGCAGCGAGTGGATTTGTCTTTTTGTACGAATCGTATGGTGCTTTATTTACCAAAGGATATCCAGCATCCTTGCCCTCAGAACTATTGAAATCTGTAAATGTATAGTCAATTCGAAGGCCAAGTACCAAAGAGAAAGTTGGGCCACCTGCTATGAATCCACCAAAGCCCAAAGAGGCTCCAGTCAAATTAGTAGCGTAGAATGAGCTATTGTCCAACTCTCCTCCAGGTACTCCCGTATCTGTTTGCTTAACAGACTGTACAAAGGAGAATTTAGGTCCTATGTCGACATAAGTTCTCTGATTGTTGAAGCGGTAAAGTGTGTATAAGTCCCAGTTAGTCCAGGTGATATCAGTGGTGAATGTATTGGCTTGAGTGCCGTCTGTACTATATTCCCAGGTCTGATGCCCCACGGAATGAATTCCTTCAACATTGAGGGCATGATTCGCTCCAAAATTGAAGCCAACTCGTCCACCAAAGCCATAGCCCGTTCTGAGTTTGAAATTGACATTCCTGTCGTCAATTACATTTTGGTTATATAAAGCAGTAAGTCCAAACATACCCTTGGCTCCTATGTCAATCCATAATTGAGCCTGAATTCTGCTTGTGCAAACAATGCAAATACAAATAAGTAGTAGTCGGTTCATAATCAAAAAGCTTTGTTGATTGAAAAAATGCCTGGAACAGGCGATACTAAGTAATATTAGCAGGAGTGTATTGTAAATATATAAAACTATTGCAATCGTAGCGAGAATTCGAGCTGCTTCTGTGATAAAATATTTTGGGAGTCTGCAAACAGTTTATGAGCAAAATCGCAGAACAAGCGTCCAAATATCAAATCAAAAATCCAAGCGAAGTTTTAAATTCAATCTCCTGGACGTCAAATAATTAGGAATGGCATATTGTGTATTGTACACTGTTTTGATCCAAGTATTTGAAGCCACATTTGCCACTTGCAATAGATTGAATACCTCGAGGCTCAGCCAAGCTTGTTTAGTAAATCTCAAAGGGTGATTTGGTTTTGCATCTTTCCTTGATTCGTCATAGAGGATGTATGTGAATCCGATATCGACGCGATGGTAGGCCTTGTATCTAAATGCATTCCTATAGATTATGTTGTTGTCTTTGACTCCAAATGGCTGTCCGGAGCCAACACTCAACATCATATTCATTTTGAAATTCTTGTTGCCAGGAAGGTAATCCTGGACGAACATCGAAAAATTAAAAAGTTGATCGGTTGGACGTGGCACATCTTTTACAACAATGGAGTCCGTCTCTCCTACTTCTCTGCGCAAATGCTCGATTCCATCCAGTGATTCACGACTGCGAAGGAAGGACAAATTGATCCATGATTCAGCGTCTTTGACCAATTCACCATTGAGCCTCAAGTCGATTCCCGTCGTGTAACCCCTTGAATTGTTGAGACCAGCATATTGAATTCTAACATTATCGACTTCATACGATACCAGATCCCATAGTTTCTTGTAGTACAACTCAGTTATGAAGCGGAATTTTTTTGGTACAGCTCGACCGACGTTGAAATCATAGGTCCAACCGGCCAGAATCTGAGCAGACTTTTGAGAGAGCAAATCTAGATTGAGTTGTCCATCAGGCATCCTCAACTCCCGATAAAATGGTGGCTGATAATACAGACCACCAGAGATTTTAAATGTTTGCGAACCCTTCCATGCTAGTGGTCGATATAGGAGCTGAGTGCGGGGAGTTAATATGGCCTCTTTGTTTAGATTCCAGTAATTTGCTCTTACTCCCAGCGTCCATTGAAGATCATAGAGACTATCTCTAGTCCACGAAAAAGTATTCTGCAAATATCCATTGGTTCTAAAAGTGGACAGTTCATTTTCACTTTTGATCAAGCGACGAACTTGCAGGCCTGATAGGTCCAAGGGCAGGGAATAACCCGCAGAATCCAATCTCTCCCATTCATTGATTCTGTCATGGACATTTTCCATTTGGCCCCTTAGTCCCCATTGAAGGAATCTTCCTCTTTTAGCCCGATTTGATTCGTTTGTCTTATTCCATTCAAGGCCACCTTTGTGTTCAAAATTGAGAACTTGTAGATTCAATTGATTGCGAACAAATAGCTGTTGGGCGCCAGAACCAATAATATTGAGGACTTCACCAAACTCGTCCGATCCAAGGTCTGTGACGATTTCTCCCAATTCATATGTTCCACGTATGTCAAACTCTTCCCTTTCTTTGCTCCCATAGGTATAAAGAAGAAATTTTAGAAAAAATGGCTTTTCCATGCGCTCGGGAACATAGGTGAGCGACAGTCCTGCCATCCCTGTTGTAAATTTATCAGCCTCGGCTCCGTCGTATGCTGCATTCAATTTCAGCCCAAAATCAATTAGGCCAAATGCTGTACTGCGCGTGCTAGGCACAAAATCATAGACACTGCGATTATAGTTTGCAATAAAGCCCAGCTGCCAATCGGGATTAAGATCGTAAGTGATGTAAGTCTGTATGTCGGTAAATGTCGGAAGATATTCGCCTTTGACGTCGAGACTGCCCAGCAAATACTTGGTTGTTTTGTATCGCGCTCCAACTAGATATCTCAATTTTTGGTATGAACTTTTGCCCAATTGTGCGCTCCCTTCAACGTGGGCCCCAGCACCCAATAAGCTAGCCTGAAAGGATGATTTGAATTGCTCTGGCCTCTTGTATCGAATGTCTAACACTGACGACATCTTATCGCCAAAGCGAGATTCAAATCCACCGGATGAAAAGGAAAGATCTTTCATCAGATCAATATTGGGGAAGCTCAGCCCCTCTTGTTGTCCTGCTCGGATCAATTGAGGTCTATAGATCTCAAAGTCGTTGATATAGACCAGATTTTCATCGTAATTGCCTCCACGAACGTTGTACTGGCTCGTTAGTTCTCCACCTGTACCTCCACTAGTTCCCAAAGCGATGCTGGGCAAAATCGATTCAAAATTTCCTGAAGCTGAAGGCAAAAATTTAAAAGAAGAAGCTTCTTCTCTAATCATCCCTTTGTCGCGGATACGGCTTTCTTTGACGACTATTTCAATTTGTGAATTGGATGGAATTAGTTCGGCATCAATTCTTCTCACAGAATTGCGGTTCAATGGAGGAAGATTAAATCTTGCTTCCTTGTATCCAATACGACTTACAAGTAGTATATAATTATTGCCAGGAGCAACTTTGAGATAATAATCACCGCTCCGATTGCTTTCTGTAGCGAATGTTGTCCCTTCTATGAATGCAGTTGCAAATTCAATTGGCTCACCATTTTCCGCATCGACTATTCTTCCTGTGAGTATACATTCTTCTTGTGCATGAATTGTGAAGGTCAGCAGCAAAAAGCTGAAGAGGCCTAGAATTCGGAAATAGCAGAAAGTAGATATCTTGGATAAATGAAGAGACATGCAGTTAGGGCCTTTTAGACGAATACAGTTTCTCTTCCGTATGACTTAAGTTGCTTGATGGTCGCCTTTGGATCTTCGGTAGAAAACACAGCATTTCCTGCCACCAGGACATCAGCCCCAGCCATCACAAGTCTTTCGATATTATTAGCGCCAACGCCTCCATCAATCTCAATCAAAGCCTTGGAATTGGTGCTTTCGATCAAAGTGCGTAGTCGACTGATCTTATTGTAAGTCTGTGGGATAAACTTCTGTCCACCAAAACCTGGATTGACTGACATGATTAGTACCAGATCAAGATCGGCAATGATGTCAGTAAGTAGTTCCACAGGAGTAGCGGGATTGAGTGCCACTCCAGCCTTTGCGCCAGTGCTTTTGATCAGCTGAATCGTCCTATGCAAATGTGTACAAGCTTCATAGTGAACAGTGATAATTTCCGCTCCAGCGTTGCGAAATGCCTCTATATAATGATCTGGCTCCAGTATCATAAGATGCACATCAAGGGGCTTGGTGGCAATCCGATTGATAGCTTCAATTACGAGCATACCATAGGAGATATTTGGGACAAAACGGCCATCCATGACATCTAGGTGAAACCAATCAGCCATTGATTCATTGATCATCTGGGTATCTGCGCCCAATTTGGTGAAGTCGGCAGATAACATAGAAGGTGCCAAAAGGTATTTCATCAGTCTTGGGGATTTTGTCTTGATACAAAGGTAGGTCTA
>JBDSUZ010000091.1:0-28192 GCA_039927395.1 Saprospiraceae bacterium
GTTAGGTTGTCCACTGGGCAGGGCGAGAAATAAAAACACAAAAATTTTCGACTGAATTCGTGGAACCTATTCTAAGGAAGGTACTTGTTAGCCGTATAAGTAGGCAATTTTTTATTCTACCAGTGCAGAGTTCAATGTCCATGATCTCCAGAAATCTCCTCAACAAACACTAGAATCTCCAGTCTGTGGAAAATGAGAAGCTGTTATCGTGAACGATTGTGAGGATGCTCTGTTTGAATGGATGTAACGACTGCTTTGACTGCGAATAATGCCCTCGATGGCATTTGCAATGCAATGTCGAGCTATCACCTACAGTTGTATACCAGTCAAAATCAATTGACCTCTTTCAAATTACTGACATGAAGCCTACAACAGTTCCTATCGAACAAGAGGGGATCAATACCGTTAGAATTCTCGCTGCAGATGCAGTACAAAAAGCAAATTCAGGCCACCCCGGCACGCCGATGGGGCTAGCACCTATAGGTCATGTTTTATGGTCGGAATCGATGAATTACAATCCCAAAAACCCAGAATGGGCAAACAGGGATCGCTTTATTCTATCATGTGGGCATGCCTGTATGTTGCAGTATAGTTTTCTTTACCTAACGGGGTATCCCATTACACTCGATGACATCAAGAAATTCAGGCAATTGCACAGCAAAACTGCCGGACATCCTGAATATGGATTGTTACCTGGAATTGAAGTCACGACCGGCCCATTAGGACAAGGATTTGCCAATGGCGTGGGATTTGCCATTGCTCAAAAATACTTGGCAGCCCGGTATAACAAACCTGGCTTTGAGATTTTCGACTATAAGATTTATACGATCTGCAGCGACGGCGATATAATGGAAGGCATAAGTTCCGAAGCTGCCTCGATAGCTGGACACCTTCAGTTGGGCAACATGATTTACTTGTATGATGATAACCATATAACTATTGAAGGAAATACGAATCTTACATTTGACGAGGACCTCGCACAGCGATTTGAGGCATATGGTTGGCATGTGCAAGTACTCCCCGATGGCAATGATTTACAAGCGTTGTCATTAGCGATAAAAAATGCGCAAAAAGAAACTCATCGCCCCTCTCTAATAAAGGTGCGCACTCATATTGGCTATGGCAGTCCAAATAAAGAAGATACTGCCGCAGCCCATGGTGCTCCATTAGGTGAAGATGAAGTAAAGCTCGTGAAGAAGAATTTTGGTTTTGACCCTGCAAAGTCATTTGTGGTGCCTGTCGAAGTCCACGACTATTATCTTGAAGCGGGTAAGAAGGGTATAGAGAAAGAAAAAACTTGGAACGCTCTCTATAAAAATTACAAAGCAAAATATAAGGAATTAGCCAGCGAATATGAGCTATTAAGCAGTGGAAAATTACCTGAAGGATGGAAAGAAAAATTACCTGTCTTTAAGGCTGGAGAAGAAATAGCGACGCGAAAGGCTTCGGGTAAAGTGTTAAATGCAATAGCTGAATATTTGCCAAATCTAATTGGAGGCTCCGCGGATCTTGCTCCTTCTACAGACACCAATCTAGAGAAATATAAAGCATTTTCAGCAGAAAATAGTGACGGTCGCAACTTTCACTTTGGCATCAGAGAGCACGCCATGGCCGCAATATTAAATGGTTTAGCGCTTAGCAAATACATCATTCCTTACGGCGCGACATTCCTGATATTTTCTGATTATATGCGCCCCTCTATCAGACTGTCCGCGATTATGAAAATGCGTGCTATATATGTATTTACTCACGACAGCATTGCGCTGGGAGAAGATGGCACCACGCATCAACCTGTCGAACAGTTGGTTGGTTTACGTTCTGTGCCAAACATAATAGTGATCCGCCCAGCAGATGCTAATGAAACTGTACAGGCTTGGCGAGTAGCTATTGAACATTCTGGAGGTCCGGTCGCGATCATATTGACCCGTCAGGGAATTCCAGTAATTGATCAGGAAAAATATACCAATGCACTTGAATTGGAAAAGGGAGCTTACATTCTCTCAGAATCAGAAAATAAGCCAGATATTATTTTGATCGGCACGGGCTCAGAGGTTCAGTTGCTGCTCGTAGCTCAGTCAAAATTAAAGGAACAAAATATAGCTGCACGGGTGGTGAGTATGCCATCTTGGGAACTATTTGATAAACAACCCAAGTCATATCAAGAGAAGGTATTTCCAATGAGCTTGCGCAAAAGACTGGCAGTGGAAGCGGGATCCCCTTTAGGCTGGCTTAAATATGTAACTGATGAAGGCGATGTAATAGGCATCGACAAATTTGGGGAATCTGCGCCTGGTGAAGAAGTAATGAAAGAGTATGGCTTTACGGTTGAAAATGTCGTAAAGAGAGCTAATGCTTTGATTGGGTAATGACGAAAACAAAGCAAGTCAAGAAAGTGTTAGCCTATATACAAGGAAGACATAGATACTAGCATCGGAATGCGCTCTACAGTGCCGGAAGGATGCGTGAAATAGGCCATCCAGCGTCCATAGCCCATTAAAATGTTGAATTTAATCAACTTTTCGAGTATGCTCGGTAAGGAAGATATTCAGTCTCGTCTTTCGGAATTATTTGCTTTGGCAACATGTAAAGGGTTAATCATGCCCTTTGAATTGATTCAAGTAGAAAAACTTTAAACTTCAATGCAATGGCAAAGGTCAACATCAAACTTAAGAGCAAACAAGAAGTAGCATCTGGTACAATGTCATTTCATTTTAGTAAACCAGCAGGATTTACATTTAAGGCTGGTCAATTTGCTGATTATACGCTAATTGATCCCTCTGAAACAGATTCAGAAGGAGATACAAGAACTTTTTCACTAGGCGCGCCGTATGAAGAAGACTTTATAGTCACTACTAGAATGCGTGATACTGCATTCAAACGCAATTTGAAGAATATGGCAATAGACACTGAAGTCTCATTTGATGGTGTCTACGGTTCTTTCACAATTCAGAATAACACCAATATTCCTGCTGTGTTTCTCTGCGGTGGCATTGGTATCACTCCAGCAAGAAGCATTGTTTTACAAGCAACTCATGATAAAACAGCACATAAGATTTTTCTTTTTTATGCAAATAAGACACCTAGGGACGCCGCATTTCTAGATGAATTGACTGCTGTTCAAAAAGATAATAGCAACTTTAAACTGATTGCATCAATGACGGATATTGACGGCTCTAAGGACTGGGAAGGTGAAACAGGTTTCTTTACTAAGGAGATATTGCAAAAATACATTGGCGACCTGTCACAGCCCATCTACTATATTTCAGGCCCTCCATCGATGGTAACATCTATTCGCAAAACACTAAATGAAGCAGGAATAGATGATGATAATGTCCGCGCAGAAGAATTTTCTGGCTATTAATGAAAAAACATTCCAATAGCCTTATGTATTGATGACAAAGAGGTAGTCAATTAACAAAAAAATCGTACTAGATGAATCCGCTTATCGAGTTATTAGAAAACGGCCAAAGCTATTGGCTGGACAATCTAACGAGAGAAAAAATCACCAGTGGTGAATTGAAAAAGAGAGTAGAGGAACAAGGACTTAGGGGAATAACTTCAAACCCAAGTATTTTCAATAAGGCTATAACTGGTGGATCAGATTATGATGACCAAATTGGTACCTTAGTCAAAGAAGGAAAAAACCCTTCTGAAATCTATGACGCACTAACAATAAAGGACGTCCAGGATGCCTGCGACATTCTATATCCCGTGTATGAGCAATCAAATGGTGCCGATGGCTTTGTAAGCCTTGAAGTGCCACCTTATTTGGCCCGCGATACGGAGGGTACAATAAGGGAAGTACGGAGATTGTCTATCGCAGTGGGCAAGCAAAACTGCCAAATTAAAATTCCTGGAACAAAGGAGGGCATCCCGGCTATTGAACAAATGCTTTACGAAGGCATTAACATTAACATCACGTTACTTTTTTCAGTTGACAGATATATTGAAGTAGCAAATGCATATATCAGAGCCCTTCAGCGAAGGCTCGCAGAAGGCAAAACCATAAATGAAATAATCTCAGTAGCAAGCGTCTTTATTAGTAGAATAGATGTACTTACCGACCAATTACTTGATCAGTATACTATACCTACAGTAGAAAATAAAAATACCAATCCAATACAACTATTATCGGGCAGAGCAGGCATTGTCACAGCGCGGTTATGCTATCAACAATTCAAGAAAATATTCGGTGATGAGAATTGGAAAAAGTTGGAAAAACAAGGTGCGCATGTTCAGCGGCCATTATGGGCGAGCACCAGCAACAAAGATCCGCTATTCGATGATCTCCGATATGTTGAAGCACTAATCGGTGACAACACGGTAAACACCTTGCCTGATGCAACAATTTCAGCTTTCGCTAGTCATGGAACAATAAAAAAAGACGCTATTGAGCAAGACATCGAGCAATCGAATGAATTATATGGTGAATTAAAAAGGATCGGCATTGATATATCATTCGTCACTCAACAATTAGAGAACGAAGGCATACAAAAATTTATAGAATCCTACAATGAATTGATCAGTAATCTGGCAGATAAAAGAATGAAATTGCTGGGAGGCGAAGCATCACCTCAGCAAATCAGTTGTGGCAAACTGGAAGCCGAAGTAAAGTCAGCTTATACCTCGATGGACGAAAAGCAGATAGCAAGGCTTCTTTTTGCAATGGATCCACATCTATGGAAAAATGAAACGGAAGAGGTAAAAAGTATAAGCGAACGAATGGGTTGGCTCAACTTGCCGGATCATTTTATTAAGCATGCGGATGACATCATTACATTTGCACAGTCGATCAAAGAGGAAGCTTATAAGGATATACTAGTATTGGGCATGGGCGGAAGTAGTTTATGCTCTGAAGTGACTCGCCAAACGTATGATAGAGTTGAAGGATATCCTCAATTATGGGTTTTGGACAACACGGAACCAGCTGCTATACTCGCTATAGAGGGTAAGATTGACCTTGACAAAACTCTATTTATCGTTGCCACCAAATCAGGCAATACCGAAGAAACCCTTAGTTTCTTTCGTTATTTCCATCAGCAATTAGTAAGCAAAAAGGTAGCGAATCCCGGCGATAATTTCGTGGCTATCACAGACCATGGCACTTCCTTGGTAAAATTGGCTGAAGAATTTAAGTTTAGAAAAGTTTTCATTAATCCATCTGATCACGGAGGACGTTACTCTGTACTATCCAATTTTGGATTACTGCCAATGGCCTTAATGGGAATTGATATCGATGCTGTATTAGCAAGTGCCAAACAAATGAAAAACAGCTGTGATGGTGTTCCCACCGCTGACAATCCTGGCATAAGTTTGGGAGTTGTATTAGGTATTTGTCAAAAAAATGCACGAGATAAAGTAACATTCATCTTATCCTCTTCAATCAGTTCTTTTGGTCTGTGGGTGGAACAATTACTTGCAGAAAGTACTGGCAAAGAAGGCAAGGGATTGATACCAATTAATGGCGAAATCCTGGCTGGTCCTGAAGCTTATGGAAATGACAGGATATTCGTTCATATGTGCCTTCCTACCGATGATAATGAAGCAGATGAACGTAAAATAAAAGCGCTTGAGGAAGCAGGATATCCTGTTGTAAGAATTAAGGTGGCAAATAAAATAGCATTGGGAGGCGAGTATTTTCGCTGGGAAATTGCAGCAGCAATTGCTGGAGTAATTATGCGTATTAATCCATTTGACCAACCAAATGTTGAGGAAAGCAAAAAGAATACCAGTCAATTGCTCGAAGAGTGGGGCAAAAATGGTGATTTCAAAATTTTGGAACCGCTTGTAAAACAGGATAATATTTCCGTATACAGTGGCAAGGCTACGCAACAACTAGCAGGTAATAATAAGTCAGTAGGCGATATCCTAAGCGACTTTGCTGCAATGGCTAGTCCAAATGACTATATCGCTCTACTGCCCTATTTCATGATGACAGATCATCGTATAGAAATCTTACAAAGCTGGAGAAATCAAATGAGGAATGACCTCAAAGTAGCCACCACCTTATTGAACGGGCCACGTTATCTGCACTCTACGGGGCAGCTGCACAAAGGCGGACCAGACACTGGAATGTTCATTATCTTGATTGCTGATGAACACAAGTATTTAGCTATTCCAAGAGAAAAATTTGGATTTGCCACTTTGCATGAAGCTCAGGCACTCGGCGATTTCAATTCGCTTGATCACAAGGGCCGCAGAGTTATACGCATCAATTTGGGCAAAAACATCGACCTAGGCCTCAGTAAACTATTACGGCGTAACGAAAATTTGAAGTAGCGCCAAATTCAAGAACTCGTGATTTGATGATATGCACATTTCATCCACGTTGAATAAAAAAAACAGTTTGTTCCTGCCAAAAAAGGAAAGAATTGTTTTAAAAAAAATGAAAATGAAAAAGGATAACAAGACCATCGCACCGCAAAATAAGGAGGTCTTAAAGCAGGAACCTGAATCATCTGCCACAAAAAATGAACAGATTGAAACAAATAAAAGCTTTCCTCAAGAATATGAGGAGCAAAGAAGCATGGACATTCGGATGAAACCCCAACCATATATTAAGCCTAAAAAAGATGGCGGCTAAAAGTTGCCACGAAAGTATTCAAATTCAAGCCTATTAGACTTTAGTTCCTTATACAGGACATTCATTTAGTGGGGAAAAACACTCTGCTCTAAATAACAAAATGAAAGAAACAAAATTCGATTACGGGATGATTGGCCTAGGCACCATGGGGCGTAATCTCGCATTCAACATGAATGATAATGGATTCAGCGTGATGGGCTATGATAAAAATCAATCCCAGGTCGAAACATTCTCAAAAGAATCAGGAGATCGAACAATGGCCGCCACGACAGATCTGGGAGAATTTATTTCGGCATTGAAGACACCGCGGGCAATTATCCTGTTGGTGCCTGCTGGAAAAATTGTGGATGATGTCATCAATGAGTTAAAGCCCTTTTTATCAGAAAATGATCTGCTGATGGATTGGGGTAATTCACATTTTACCGATACCAACCGACGCTACGAACAATTAGCCTCGTCAACAATTCATTTTATGGGCATCGGCGTTTCAGGTGGTGAATCAGGCGCACGCCATGGTCCAAGCATCATGCCTGGTGGACCAAAAGATACCTATGCTCGTGTGGCTCCCATGCTTGAATCGATTGCCGCCAAAGTCAACAATGAACCCTGTGTAACTTGGCTTGGCCCGGGCTCAGCAGGCCACTATGTCAAAATGGTACACAATGGCATTGAATATGGACTGATGCAGTTAATTGCTGAAACCTATCATGTGTTAAAAGATGTTGGCAATCTGAATAATGACGAATTAAATCAGGTTTATTCAAAATGGAATCAAGGAATGCTGCAGTCATTTCTTATTGAGATCACTGCTGATATTTTTGCACAGAAAGATGAGCTGAGCAATAACGATCTTGTCGATATGATCCTCGACAGTGCTAAACAAAAAGGAACTGGCGGCTGGACCTCCGAAGACGCCATCAACCTGCAGGTTCCAATTCCCGTCATCGATATTGCTGTTGCGATGCGTGATATGTCAGGTTTAAAGGAAGAAAGAGTAAATGCCGTCGGCAGTCTGGAAGGGCCTAATATTAAGATAAGCGATCAGAAAGCTGAATTGATCAGTACGCTGGAGCAGGCACTTTATTTTGCGACGATCACTGTATATGCACAAGGAATGGCATTGCTTCAGGCAGCTTCGCTGAAATATGAATACGGTCTAAAACTCGAAAATATCGCAAAAATTTGGCGTGGAGGATGTATCATCCGTGCAGCTTTACTTGAAGATATCTATACCGCGTTTTCGCAAGAAGCGAGCTTGCCCAATTTGATGGTAAATAAATTGCTTGCAGAAAAGTTACAGCATTCAGAAAAAGGAATTCGGTATATAATTCAGACATCCGTTGCAAATGGGATTCCAGTGCCTGCCATGATGATGTCACTCGCTTATTACGACAGCTATCGCAGTTCCTGGTTGCCGGCAAATTTAGTACAGGCACAGCGTGACTATTTTGGGGCCCATACCTACGAACGTATCGATATAGAAGGAAAATTTCACACACAATGGGATCAAAACAATAGTTAAGATGGAACCGATATCAACAATCAAACCAGGTCCAACTGTGATCATTATACTTGGTGCAACTGGCGACCTCACCTGGCGAAAGCTAATACCTGCCATCTATAATTTGTACCTCGATAACTGGATACCTGATCAATTTGCGCTAATAGGTGTAAGCAGAAAAAAAATAACCAATCCAGAATTTCATAAACGGCTACTCGAGGGAGTAAATAAATTTTCGCGCAGAGGAAAAACTAAGAAATCTGAATGGGACAAATTTTCAAAATACCTCAGTTACCAAGCTGGTGAATTTAGTAGTAAAAGCACATACGCAACCATTGAAAAGCAAATAAAAGCATTTGAAAAAGAATGGATGGTTACAGTAAACAGGATATTCTACCTGGCCGTGCCGCCAAATTCATTTGAAGAAATTGCCTGTAATATAGCTGCCTCAGGGCTTGCGAATAATAAATTACAAAGCCGTATTGTAGTTGAAAAACCATTTGGACATGACCTTGAAAGTGCCAAAAAGCTAAATGATCTCTTACATGGTATTTTTGCGGAATCGCAGATATATCGCATCGATCATTATCTAGGCAAAGAAACAGTTCAGAACATCATGGCATTTCGCTTTGCCAATGCATTGTTTGAGCCTTTATGGAATCGCAATTATATTGACAGTGTGCAGATAACAGTGTCAGAACAATTGGGTGTTGAGAACAGGGGCAACTATTATGAAACGGCAGGAGCTCTTCGTGATATGATACAGAACCATTTATTCCAACTTTTGTGCTTAATTGCGATGGAGCCACCTGTTTCTTTCGAAGCTGATGAAGTTCGTAACCGCAAGGTAGATGTCTTAAATGCTTTAAGGAAAATTCAATCCGATGAAGTATTTGAATACGCAGTTCGAGGCCAGTATGGATCCGGATGGATTGAAGGTAAAAAAGTTATCGGCTATCGCGAGGAACCGGATGTAGACAAAGAATCAAACAAAGAAACATTTGCTGCCATAAAGTTATTCATTGATAATTGGCGCTGGCAGGATGTACCGTTCTACCTACGCACAGGTAAGCGGATGAATGAAAGCATTTCGATTATCACCATCAAATTCAAACCTGTTCCACATAAATCCTTTCCTGCGCAGGCAAGAGGTCACTGGCAACCAAATACACTGATGATCCATATCCAACCACATATGGGCATACACTTACAGTTCCAGGCAAAACGCCCAGGGCTCCAAATGTTGCTTTACCCAGTTGATATGAAATTTAACTATGATGAATCATATACCTCCGGCACTCCAGAGGCCTATGAAACATTATTGCTCGATATTATGGAAGGTGACTCTACCCTATTTATGCGTGCTGACCAGGTAGAATCCGCGTGGAAAGTATTGATGCCCATTATAAACTCGTGGGATAGTAATCCTTCCGTCAACTTCCCTAACTATGTTGCTGGCATGCCAGGTCCCGAAGATGCCGAGGCCTTGATTGCAAAAGGTGGCCAAAGTTGGGCCGAAACAACGCCTAGTAACAAATGACCTCGCAATCAACACATAAATTGCAAGTGTTTGAGAGTAAAGAGGCCACCAATAAGGCAGTGGCTGAATTTATAATCGCAATTGCTGAACAATCAATAAAAACCAATGGCAAATTCACGCTTTCGCTCTCTGGGGGACAAACACCTGCTAACTTATATAAGCTCATGTCTGATCCCCAATACAGCAGTCGCATGCCCTGGCAACACACCTTTATCTTCTGGGGAGATGAGCGATGTGTTCCGTCAGATGACAAACGCAACAATGCCAATATGGCTAAGGCGCTATTGTTAGATCATATTTCAATTCCCTCCATAAATATTAATGCAATTCCTGTTGAATTAGAGCCGAGAAAAGCCGCTGAAGAATATGAATCTACAATAAAACAATTCTTCGGAGAAGAGCAGCCCAGCTTTGATCTAATCTTACTTGGCCTTGGAGAAAACGGACATACTGCATCACTATTTCCAGGAACTGATGTAGTATTTGAAAATAAAAGGCTCGTAAAAGAACTGTACGTCACAGATCAAAATATGTTCCGCATTACTATGACACCATTATTAATTAATAAGGCGCACAATATCATTTTTCTTGTAGAAGGAAAAAATAAGGCAGAAATTCTAAATGAAGTTCTGAGTCCAGAGCAAGCAGATAAATTTCCAGCGCAAGTAATAAAGCCAAAACATGGCAATCTATATTGGTTTGTTGATGAAAAGGCGGCGGCATTCTTGCCTATAAATATGAGGCAACAAAACGGCGTATAGCCGAACATACATCTTGTTGTATTTTCATTTCTAAACCAAAACTATTATGATTCAATCCCAGGAAATAGAATCTGACAAACGCCTTCGAATTGGAATAGCAGCCGATCATGGGGGATTTATGATGAAAGAATTTCTTTTAAAAATGCTGTCCAATTCCAACTATGAAGTAATTGATTTTGGCAACAGTGTCTTGAATAAAGATGATGATTACCCAGATTTTGTAATTCCCATGGCAGATGCAATAGCAAGTGGAAACTTGGATCGTGGCATAGCGGTTTGTGGCAGCGGAGTTGGAGCATGCATTGCCGCAAACAAGGTGGATGGAGCAAAGGCCTGTTTGATCACTGAAACATTTTCGGCTCGACAAGGTGTCGAAGATGACAACATGAATATCATCTGCCTTGGCGGTCGTGTGATTACCGAGGCCTTGGCTGCTGAACTAGTAAATATTTTTCTAAATGCTAAGTTCAGCGGCGCTGCAAGGCACAATCGAAGACTCGCGAAAGTTGCGGCTATTGAAAGCAGAAAAAGTGAGACATAAAGAGGAGGTCACATGTGGATTCTTAAATATAAATTAATTCATACTCCTGGTTCCATACACCAATTTTGTAGATCATACAGTGGCAACTGGTATGCAGTGATGGCTTTTTGTGTTGATTGACATAAACAATTATGGGAAAATATAGGAGATTTGAATTTGAACATGTCCACTACCATTGGTAACTTTCAGACGATATGAGTACATTGGATGTAGCGCAAGTATTGAAAAAGGAGCCCTTTGCAACAAGGAAGGAAAAATGATCAGTACTGTGGCTTTAACAATATCTCCACAAGCCTAACTTATATATCAGTATCATCCGAATGAAACAAAAAGTAAAATCTACGAAATCCCAGGATAAAAATTCAGCTGATACCGATGATGAAATACTGAATGTTCTGCAAGAGCGAACTTTTTCCTATTTTCTGAAAGAGATGAATGACCAAACCGGACTGATAGCAGATAAAACCCAGCCTGGATCCCCGGCTAGTATAGCCGCAACAGGCATAGGGCTAAGTTGTTATACAGTTGGGATTGAAAGGGGATTTATTACAAGGGCTGAAGCAGTAAAAAGAACACTTACACTTTTACGATTCTTATCTACCAGTCAACAAGGCACCGAGGCAGATGCGACAGGATATAAAGGATTCTATTATCATTTTCTGGACATGCAAACCGGGAAGCGTACCTGGAAATGTGAAATATCTACGATAGATACCGCTATACTATTAGCGGGAATACTTTCTGCGAGATATTATTTCATGGGAAAAAATAAATCCGAAACTGAAATACGAATGTATGCCGATGAACTCTATGCCCGGGTAGATTGGCAATGGGCATTAAACGGAAAAGATTCTATTTCACACGGTTGGAAACCAGAATCAGGATTTATTCGCTACCGATGGAATATGAAGTATAGCGAAGCGCACCTTATCTATATTTTGGCAATTGGCTCATCTACTTTCCCAATTAGCCCTTCCATATATAATAAATGGACATCCACGTTTGAATAGAAAAAAATATACGATATAGAATGTATTTATGCAGGCCCGCTCTTTATTCACCAGATGTCGCAAATATGGTTAGACTGCAAAGGTATCCACGACGATTTGAATAGAAAGATAGGCATTGACTATTTCGAAAACAGTGGTCGTGCTACTCAGATACAGCAACAATATGCTATAGAAAACCCATTGGGTTTTCCTCATTATGGAGAAAATGGATGGGGATTTACAGCTAGCGAAGGTCCTGGTCCTGCCACGCGCACAGTTGATGGGATTAAAAGAAAATTCTACGACTATAAAGCAAGAGGTGCGCCATACGGCCCGGACGATGGAACGATTTCTCCTTGGGCTGTTGTAACCTCTCTTCCGTTCCTGCCAAAGGCTATATTAAGCACGATGCGTCATGCGATTGGAAGACTTGATTATGAAAAACAACACGACTTTGGGTTTGATGCCAGCTATAATTTATCTTTCCGTGAGAAGAATGATAAGTCCAAAAGCTGGATATCTGAATGGCAATTTGGGCTAAACCAAGGGCCAATCATTCTAATGATTGAAAATCATAGATCGGGATTAATTTGGGAAATAATGAAAACTTGTCCCTACATTATCAAAGGTTTGCGCAAGGCAGGTTTTAGCGGCGGTTGGCTTGATTTAACAACAAAAGAAAATTAAACAATGAAGATATCTCCTTTGGCAGGCAAAGCAGCCCAACAGAACATTCTAGTAAACGTTCCCCGCCTTATTTCAGCATATTACACAGAAATACCTGACATATCAGTGCCAGAACAACGCGTGGCATTCGGCACTTCCGGTCATAGAGGATCATCCCTAACATCTTCATTTAATGAGCATCATATCCTTGCTACCACACAGGCCATTTGCTTTTACCGAAAGGAACAAAATATAGATGGCCCCCTGTATCTTGGATTTGATACTCATGCCCTATCTGCGCCAGCTTTTGCCACCACTATGGAAGTCTTGGCTGCAAATAATGTCGTAGTAATGATTGCTGACGGCGATGAATACACGCCAACACCAGTGATCTCTCATGCTATCCTGCAGTACAACGCTGGACGAAAAACCAGCCTTGCAGATGGCATACTTATTACCCCATCACATAATCCACCTGATGATGGTGGCTTCAAATACAATCCGCCAAGCGGAGGACCAGCATCAGGTGCTGCTACATCTTGGATTGAAGCAAAAGCAAATGAGTTGTTGCAAGACAATCTCCGCTTAGTGAAAAGGATATCCTTTAAGAAAGCTTTATCAGCTGATACAACTCATCGACACGATTATCTAAATGCCTACATAAGTGATTTAGGAAATGTGATTGACATGAAGCTGATTAGTGATTCCCAGATCAGCATAAGTGTCGATCCACTAGGTGGCGCGGGTGTTCATTATTGGGAGCCAATCGCAGATCGCTACAAGCTCAATTTGAAAGTTGTCAATAAAATAGTCGATCCCACTTTTAGCTTTATGACCGTCGATTGGGACGGGAAGATCCGAATGGATCCATCATCGCCATATGCCATGGAAGGCTTGATAGCTATGAAGGACGACTATGATATTTCATTTGCCTGCGATCCAGACCATGACCGACATGGCATTGTAACTAAAAGTAAGGGTTTATTAAACCCAAATCATTTTCTATCCGTTGCAGTCTACTACTTGCTGCAGAATCGTCCGCAGTGGAATAAGGATTCGGCAATCGGCAAGACCGTTGTTACAACTCAAATGATTGATCGCATCGCAGCTAAACTGGGGAGAAAAGTCGTTGATGTGCCTGTTGGCTTCAAATGGTTCGTTGATGGTTTGCTAGATTCCTCAATTTGCTTTGGTGGAGAAGAAAGTGCCGGCGCATCGTTTTCAAGATTAGACGGCAAAGTTTGGACAACAGACAAAGATGGATTAATTCCAGCTTTACTGTCGGCGGAGATAACTGCAAAATTGAAAAAGGATCCTGGAATTATATTTACTGAACTCACAAGCGAATTTGGTGAACCATTTTACGACCGTATTGAGGCAAAAGCAAATCCAGAACAAAAAGAAAAACTAAAAAAACTTTCTGCTTCACAAGTAAAAGACAAAAACCTCGCAGGAGAAAAAATCGAAAGTATACTGACCACTGCTCCGGGAAATAATGCTCCGATCGGCGGTTTGAAAGTATCAACAGCAAATGGATGGTTTGCCGCACGACCATCAGGAACCGAAGATATTTACAAGATCTATGCTGAAAGCTTTAAGAGTAAAGAGCATCTGAAATTGATTATTGATGAGGCACAAACGCTCGTTGATGCAGCATTACTGACGAACTAATGCAAAACAAGAAAACTAGAATCTATTTTGACGAATATTGAGCTAGTTTGCAAATCTGCTATTAAATGCGTTGAAGAGAAACTTTGAAATACATGACAATTGATCAAAACAAGCTAAAAACGTTCGGGGACAAAGTGATTGATTTCAACAAACAGTTGCACTATTCAGGAAAACTCCCCGAAGGCTTCAAAGTGATCAACCCGTACTTAGATAATCCGGAAACGCTGGAGGTAATGAAACTGTTCTACAACAAATTCTACCACGACTCAAATCCACGAAAATTCATAATTGGTATTAATCCGAGTCGTCATGGAGCAGGAGTAACTGGCGTCCCATTTACGGATACCAAAAGGCTAGAGAGCGTCTGTGGCATCAAAATGCAATCGGCTTATACACATGAAATTTCTTCAGTTTTCATACATGACATCATTACAGAATATGGGGGACCAAACGTTTTCTACAAACAGTTCTATATCAACTCACCATTTCCCCTAGCCATAGTCCGACAAACAAAAGATGGCAAATGGCTCAATGCCAACTATTATGATGAACCTGCTCTCTTTGAAATGGTCAAGGAATATATGATCATGTCATTGAAACAACATATTAGTATGGGTCTTGATACTTCGCAGGTTTTTGTTCTTGGAAAGAAGAATGCAAGTTTCATTCAGAAGCTAAACAAGGATGCAAAGCTATTCGATAGTTTTAAGGTGCTAGAACATCCGCGGTACATCCAACAATACAAATCCAAAGAGAAACAACTATACATCGACAAGTATATACTAGCTCTAAACAATCTTGAATGAAAATGGAAGAAAAACATACCATTTATACCATAGGTCATTCCACCAGAACACTGGCTGAATTTATAGAGATGCTCCAATCTTTTGGTGTTAGAACTCTAGTCGATATACGCAGCCTACCCGGTTCCCGCAAGTTTCCACAATTCAACAAAGAAAATCTAATAATTTCACTTGAGGAAGTAGGGGTTACATACATACATGCAGCAGATTTGGGAGGGAGAAGAAAGGTAAAAAAAGACTCCAAAAACACACGATGGCACAACACATCTTTCAGAGCCTATGCTGATTATATGGAAACGAATGAATTTGGGCTTGCAATCGAAAAACTAGAACAAATAGCTTCAAAAGAGCCTACCGCTTATATGTGTTCCGAAGCAGTTTGGTGGAGATGCCATCGATCTATGGTTTCTGACTATCTAAAAACAAAAGGTTGGACTGTACTGCACATTATGGGACTAGGAAAATGTCAGGAACACTCCTATACAGCTCCAGCGAGGATTGTTGATGGGAATGTACTATATTCTGATGAAATTTAACATTGCAAACTAACTCAAACCAAAGACTTCAATTACTACGGCTATACACATCATCTTACCGATGAAGCACCCCAGTAAGAATAGAAAGTATCAAGGCTAACCATATTGCCACGACCATCAGGAAACTGAAGTTATATACAAGATCTATGCTGAGATCTTTGCCAGCAAAGAACATCTGAAATTGATTATCGATGAGGCACAAACGATCGTTGACGCAGCACTACTTACGGAGTAATTTGAGGAGTTAAAATACGCCAGGATAAAACTTTAACTAAAATGGAAATGGAATAGAATACTTTATATATGAAGGAAACCCAGGTGCTCCAAAACCCATCAAACCGCCAGCCCACATGATTAAGGGAGTTCAACAGTCCAGGATCTCTGTTGAGTCCAAAAAACTTCACGAGGCCCTCCTGCCTCCAAAGATCTTTTCCTCCGAAACATTAAACAATATCACTCAAGCGCCTCCGTTATTTTATCAACTAAAAAACAAACAGATGAAAAGTTACTTCCCCCTTTTTCTCCTCCTTTTTGTTATAAACATCGGGCGGACACAAAATTCAAATCTTGATTACAAGAGTGCGGTAAAAATCTACAACCTGACTACCTACGAAAGCTCCTCGACGCCCAATGGAGAAAATATCGTAAATAAGAAAAACTCCTTGCAATTGTTCCATCCGACGATTGCTTATCAATGGAAAACGAAGAGAAATAATTTTCAGGAAATAGAACTAACAAATTTTAACCTAAATAAGCACGAATCCACCACAGAAGTAATTGATAATGGCAGTGGTGGCGGACAAATAATTAGCGGAAATAAGACCACAACAACGCTAATTTCCATGCGGTATGAATATATCTTAAACTTCAACAAAAACAGAGAAAAGAAAATAGTTCCTTCTTTGGGATTTGCTGCAAGACCATACTACAGTGAAAATAGTACTAAACCAAGTATCACAACTTTGCTGCCTTCCAGCGATAAAGAATTAGGATTTAGAGCATACGTTACTCCGAGACTTACCTACTACATCTCGTCCAGATTCTTTATAGACCTAAACTTACCACTATGTGTACTTCAAGCGAACTCTAGTTCAGAGCTGGTAGATAACCCTGCTCTTCCAGAAAATGCCAGAAAAACCACCACATTCAATTTTGATGCACTTACAAATGTATTAAGCGGGCGACTGGGAATTGGACTAAAAATATAGAGGAAAGTAGCAAAGGTCATTTGCTTTACTGCCTATAAACAACAATCTGCGAACAGCACTGTGACATAGAATAAATATCTAGAGTCATCGGAAGAACAAAGAATGCTCCATTAATTTCGGATTACAAAAAGGCTAATCTGAAATTAATGGAGCATTCAATAATTGAACGAAATATGAAAACAATTGTCTTGCTTCTATTTGCCGCTACTTTGCTATTCGCTGCTTGCAATAGCAATAAACAAACCGAGGTCAAATCTGCTAACGAAGAGTTAGCTAAGCTTTTTGATAGTTATTTCACAGAAAGAATGCATCTGGTACCGATTGAGTCAACTCAAAATGGCGACAGCATCAACAACGACAAATTGTTCGCAGATTTTACAGACTCCTATCGTGAGAAATATAAGCAGTTCTTTTCTCAGTATTTAGATGAGATAAAAAAATACAATCGCGATGACTTGAGTTCCAATGACCAGATCAGCTATGACATTTTCAAAAGGGAAATGGAGATAACATTGGATGGTCTATCCCTTGGCTGGTTTGCCAATTTAGTCACATATCCTGATCATCGCTATATTCCCTTTAACCAGTTTGGAGGTATTCCCATCGCAATAGCACAATTGGGAAGCGGCGAAGGAAGCCAGCCTTTCAATACAATCAAAGATTATGGAAATTGGCTAAAAAGAGCTGCTGCTTTCTCTGTTTGGACAGATAGTGCGATCACGTATTTCCGCAAAGGCATCGCAGCCGATATTGTTTTACCTCGTCCCCTGGTCATAAAGATGATAAGTGAAATGGATGCGATGCTGGTAAGTGATCCAACAAAGAGTTTGTTTTACGGCCCCGTTAATAAAATGCCTCAAAATTTTAGCGATAGTGATCGCAAAAATATGTCCGTTGCTATCGTAAAAGTGATCAACGAAAACTTGCTGCCATCATACAAGAAATTGAGCGAATTTTTAAGTAAAGAATATCTTCCAAAGGCAAGAACCACAACCGGTATCAGTGCTCTGCCCGATGGCGATAAGTATTACGAATACTTGATTAGATTCTGGACAACCACCAATAAGAGCCCGGAGGAAATTTATCAAACTGGATTATCAGAAGTGACACGGATACGTGGCATCATGGATAGCGTCAAAAGTTCTGTTGGTTTTAAAGGTGATCTCAACGCATTCTTTGAATTCATGAAAACTGATAAGCGTTTCATGCCATTTAAATCTCCTGAAGAAGTACTCGCAGCAACCCGTTTGATACTTGCCCGAATACAACCGAATTTGAAGCAAATGTTTACGAATACACCTAATAGCCCTTTCGAAATAAGACAGACAGAGGCATTTCGCGCAGAAAGTGCCAGTGCCGAATATATTCCAGGTACGCCTGATGGGAAGAGGCCTGGCATCTATTATATACCCATCATAGATGCTACTAAATTCAATGTGACCGCAGGAATGGAAAGTACATTTTTGCATGAAGCAATCCCCGGCCATCACTACCAGATTTCATTGCAACAAGAAGATAAATTGTTGCCCAGATTTCGTCGCTTTGCTTGGTATGGAGCATATGGTGAAGGCTGGGCTCTATACACTGAAAGCCTGGGAAAAGAATTAGGCATCTATACAGATCCTTATCAATATGCGGGGGCATTGGGTGATGAGATCCATCGCGCCATTCGCCTTGTTGTCGACGTAGCCATGCATACTGGCAAGATGACTAGAGAAGAAGCTATCAAATATTCGATGGAAAATGAAGCTATCGACGAGGCTGGTGCTACATCAGAAATCGAAAGGTATATGGCCTTACCCGCTCAGGCATTAAGCTACAAAATCGGCGCCTTAAAGATCCAAGAATTAAGAAACAAATACCAGCAAGAATTGGGAAGTAAATTCAGCTTGGCGGCTTTTCACGATGAATTTCTAAAAGATGGTTGTATGCCATTGGAAATAACCGAAAAGAAAATGGATGAGTGGGAAGCTCGGCAGAAATAGAAACTAATCTACTTTAAAGTGGCGCACTCCTTTTTTTTCAATGTATGAGTCAATTTTCCACCCATTCAATGCTATAGCCAACCTCAAATGGGCTTCAAAACATATTTCGCGACAGAATTGTTGAACTGCCGAAAGGTTTTGGAAAATCAGTTTCATGAAAATATTGCTAACCGGTGTAACCGGATACATTGCGCAAAGACTATTGCCGATCTTACTACAAAATGGGCACGAGGTTATCTGTTGTGTAAGAGATAAGAATAGGTTCAATAAACACCACTATTTGACTTCGAATATCTCCGTTATAGAAGCGGACTTCCTAAACAAGGAAAGTCTGCAGGATATTCCAAATGATATAGATGTGGCATACTATCTCATCCATTCCATGTCAACACAAAGTGGCGACTTTGAACATATGGAGGACATATGTGCCACTAATTTCAAAGATCGCATTGAACAAACAAATGCTAAACAGGTAATTTACCTAAGCGGCATCAGCAATGCTGATCATTTATCAAAACATTTGTCCTCACGAAAGAACGTAGAGACAATTCTATCAGGTTCAAATTTTAAGACAACAACCTTAAAGGCAGGCATAATCGTAGGATCGGGAAGCGCTTCATTTGAAATAATTCGCGATTTGGTGGAGAAATTACCATTTATGATAACGCCGCGCTGGCTCAAAACAAAATGTCAGCCAATAGCAATTCGAAATGTGGTCGAATTCCTAATCGGTGTAATTGGCAAAACGGAAACTTACGAACACAGCTACGATATTGGTGGCCCTGATATTTTAAGTTACAAAGAAATGCTTTTGCGCTTTGCAAAAATACGGGGATTAAAAAGACGCATTGTGATCGTGCCAGTTATGACTCCCAAAATATCTTCATATTGGCTATACTTTGTTACTTCCACCTCCTATGCGCTCGCTAAAAACTTGGTAAATAGTATGAAAATTGAGGTGACTTGTAAACCAAATAATTTAGCACAGCTACTTGGAATCAAACTGATTGATTATGAAACATCTATTAAATTAGCTTTTGACAAAATAGAGCAGAATCAAGTATTATCAAGTTGGAAAGATGCTCAAACAAGTAAAATCTTCAGTACAGGATTTACAAAGTTTATTGAAGTGCCAGTTAACGGCTGTTTCAAGGACATTCGTACTCAAAAACTCAAAAACGCCGATGCTTCTCTGGACAAAATATGGACTATCGGAGGAAAAACTGGCTGGCACTACGGTAATTGGCTTTGGGAAATTAGAGGATTTTTAGATCAGATTGCCGGAGGAGTTGGTATGCGCCGAGGAAGAAAAAGTGACACCGACATCGTTTCTGGGGACGCACTGGACTTTTGGCGTGTACTTTTAGCTGACAAGAGTGAAAAACGTCTACTACTGTATGCCGAAATGAAACTTCCCGGTGAAGCTTGGCTTGAATTTAAGATAGACAAAAACAATATCCTCACTCAAACAGCGACATTTAGACCTCTGGGCTTACTTGGCAGACTATACTGGTATGCTGTCCTTCCCTTTCATGGACTTATCTTTAGCGGAATGATTAGAAAATTAGCTGAAGACAAAGCATAGCAACACTCATTCAAAATCCGGCTCAAACAAACTATCGGAGACTAGTCAGCTCCGCTCATATCCGAGATCTCTTCATATGACATCAGTCCTCACAAAAATCAAGTAAATGAAACTCACAAACAACACAATCCTAATTACTGGCGGCACCAGTGGAATTGGGCTTGGCTTAACGGAAGGATTCTTACAGGAGGGAAACAAAGTCATAATTTGCGGAAGGCGTCAAGATGCATTGCATGAAGTAGCCAACAAATTCCCATCGGTCATCACAAAAGTCTGCGATCTATCTCAGGAAACGGAGAGAATTGAACTCAACAATTGGATTTCAGAACATCATAGCGACTTAAATGTACTTGTAAATAATGCTGGCATTCAAAACTGGATGAAAGTTTCAGATAGCGACTTTTACGAAAAAGCAAAGACTGAAATTGCAATAAATGTCCAAGCACCTATCCATTTGACCTCACTTTTTACAAATCTAAAGTCACTTGACACAATCATAAATGTCACTTCAGGCTTGGCATTTGTTCAGCTATCAAAGGTACCAGTCTACTGCGCTACGAAGGCGTTTTTCCATTCCTTTACGCTTTCATTGCGGCACTTGCTAAAAGAAAACAATATTGAAGTAATTGAAATGATACCCCAGCTCTCAACACTGACCTAGGAGGTAAAGGCCTACACGATGGGCAGCCTGCAGTTAACAATTTTGTAGATAGCGTATTTGAGCAAATGAGGAATGGCACAACAGAACTTACTTTTGGCTTTAGTGAAGTAATGGCAAATGCAACGCCTGATGTCATAAAAGCGACGTACAATAAAATGAATCCTTAAATCCTCTATGAAAAAGCAACAAGTCAAAAAAACAGAAATAAAGAGCAACTATGGAAAAGAGAAAAAACCTTCTTATTGATTTGAGTCATACAATCGAGCACGGACTTGTCACCTACAAAGGATTGCCCGCACCAATTGTCTGTGATTATTTGAGTCGAGAAGACTCAAGACTATTTTACGAAGAAGGCACTGAATTTCAAATCGCAAAAATCGAAATGGTTGCCAATACAGGAACATATATCGATTGTCCTTTTCACAGATTTGCAAATGGTAAAGACCTGTCGGAACTAGGCCTGGAATATTTCACAGACCTTGATGCAGTCAAAATAAGTATACCATTTACTGAGACTATTGAGATCACAGAAAATCACCTAAAGAACTATGAAATTAGAAACCGAGCCGTACTAATTAATACTGGTTGGGATAGAAACTGGAATACAGAACAATATTATGAAGGTCACCCCTATTTGACCAAAAAAGCGGCCGAATACCTGAGAGACTGTGGCGTCAAATTGGTAGGTATTGATTCTCACAATATTGACAATACATCAGGAAATTCCAGACCGGTACATACCACGCTATTAGGGGCTGAAATCTTGATTGTCGAACACTTATGCAACTTACACCTATTGCCAATAGATGGGTTTACATTTAGCGCAATCCCACCGAAATTCAAAGGAGTTGGGACATTTCCCGTGAGGGCGATGGCAAAAATCGCTAGAATAAATTAAGAAGAAAGTCCAAAAACACGTTCTATCACATGTTACTGCATTCAAAATTTCTTCTAAATTGAATACTTACCTTCGCTGCTATGAAACTTCTGCTCATTGAAGATGAACACGAACTAGCCAATAGCATCCAACGGTATTTGACAGGAAAGGACTTTGTGTGTGAGTTGGCCAATAATGTCAAATCAGCATTTGACAAAATATCATCCTATGACTACGATTGCATCTTACTTGACTTGATGCTTCCTGACGGCAGTGGCTTTGAAATCATTAAAGAATTAAAAAAACAAAACAAAACTGAAGGAGTTATTATCATTTCCGCAAAGGAAACTTTAGAATCACGGCTTGAAGGCTTTAATCTTGGCGCTGACGATTACCTAACTAAACCCTTCCATTTAGCTGAACTCTTGGTAAGAATACAGGCTCTTATTAGGCGCAAAAACTTCAAGGGAAACAATCTTGTCTCTTACAATGAAATCGACATTGATATACTTGCAAAAACAGTTAAGATAAAAGGAAATAAAATCGACATCACTAAAAAGGAAATTGATCTACTACTATATTTAATTGGAAATGAAAACAAAGTGCTAGCAAAAAGTGCGATCGCAGAGCATCTATCAGGTGATATGGCAGACATGCTTGATAATCATGATTTTGTGTACGCCCACATAAAGAACCTGAAAAAGAAGCTGAATGAAGCAGGTAGCAGTGATTACATCAAAACTGTCTATGGTTTAGGCTACAAATGGCAACATGACTAAAAAACTTTTACAAAAAACATCAATAACCTATCTGATATTTTCAGTAATTGTGTTATGCGTATCCGCACCTTTGTTCTATTTTATTACAGAGCGCTTATACTTGGACGAAACTGATGAAAACCTACTTCTTTACAAAAACGAGTTTCTAAAGTACTCCTTGCCAACGATAACTATCTCTGACATTCCAGCATGGAATAAAAGCAACCGAAATATTAAGATTGGTTCATTTACTAATATCGCGAAAGACACGCTGTTCTATTCCGCCTATTATGACGCCTTGGATGATGAGAAAGAGACGTATAGAGAACTAAATACTCCCATCCGAATTGAAGGTAATCAATACAATTATTCGGCGAGAATTAACTTAGTAGATACAGAAGATTTAATGAATAGTATAGCCATACTTTTCCTTACAATAACTTTCTCATTGCTACTTGGACTATTTTTTATCACCCAGAGATTATCCATTACACTTTGGAGACCCTTCTATAAAACACTGGGACTGATCGAGGACTTTGAAATTGATAAAAATAAGCAGCCCCATTTTACTGAAACCAGTATTATAGAATTCAATAGACTAAATCAAAGTATAGCACAACTAATCGAGAGGAACCTCATCATATATAAAAGCCAGCGCGAATTCATTGAAAATGCTGCTCATGAACTGCAAACTCCATTGGCAGTATTCCAGGCAAAAATAGATACGCTCATACAACGCAAAGATGTAACAATAGAGCAATCTGAGATATTGAGTTCTTTGAACGATAACCTATATAGGATAAACCGACTAAACAAAAATTTACTCCTGCTATCGAAACTTGACAATCAAAGTTACGGTGACAAACAAACAATTTCTTTGAAGCAAGTAATTGAAAAGCATACCGACTTCTTCAATGAACAAGCAAAGGCAAAGAAAATACATATAGAAACGAATCTCCTAGAAACACTTGAGACAAAATCAAATCCTGTTCTAGCCGAGATCCTGGTCAATAATCTGTTTCTGAACGCAATCAGGCATAATATCATTAATGGCAAAATTATAGTTACCATAGCTAGTCACTCGATTACTTTTTCCAATACAAGTGGAGCAAATGCTTTAAATCCCAACAAGCTATTCAAGCGTTTTTCCAAAATCAATCCATCTGAACATGGTACTGGTTTGGGTCTATCGATTGTGAAAAAAATTGCCGACATCAACCACTGGGTAATAACTTATGATTATTCGGAAAATCTTCATTCTTTCACCGTAACATGCTAAACGTTCAGAATTTCTTCTAAATCAGGTGGCAACTTTGTCGAGTAAATCTTACATCAAAAAAAAGACAATGAAAAAAACATCGATCATGTTTGTAGCTATGCTACTAGCAACTTTCACATTTGCACAAAAAGTGCAGGAAAAGGCCATTCCTGCTGCGGTGTCTGCCGCTTTCAAGACAAAATTTCCAAATGCAGCAAAAGTAAGTTGGGAAATGGAGAACAAAACGGAGTATGAAGCAAACTTCAAGCTAAATGGAGAAGAAGTTTCAGCCAACTTCGACAACACAGGAAAATGGTTAGAGACAGAAACCGAGATAAAAACTTCTGCTTTGCCTGCAGCTGTCCAATCTACGCTCGCAAAAGATTTTGCAGGTTTCAAAGTTGAAGAAGCAAGTAAAATAAATAATGTAAAAAACGGGAACTGCTTTGAAGCCGAGATTGAAAAGGGTGAAGAATCATATGATATCCTGTTTTCTACTGAAGGCAAAGTTCTGCTAAAAACAAAACTAGAAGAGAAAGAGGATAAAGACTAGTAGACTAACGATATCATAGACAAAAGTCTATGCTCAAACTTTTACTGTACAGTCTCGGGAACTACAAAGGCCAAAATTGCTTAACACGATTTGGCCTTTGTTAGTATAATACTGAAAAAGAAAATAGCAAATCATTGAGTGCAGTTAAAAATACAGCCAATCAAGGTGCAGTAAACGGAAAAATGGATAAGAAAATATTTCCTCTTTTGGACTACATCAGCCAAAGTGGAAGTCCGATGGCTCAGACAATGTAAAACTTACCTTCAATTGAATAAATTGAAATCACGAAAAAGCTTCTGCCAAATTTGATACAATCAACTGTTTATCTAAACTAAACTTTCTTAAAATGAAAAAGAAGTCAATATTCATTTGCATTGCTATTTTCTCGGCATATTTGACCGTGGCCCAAAACAAATTGGAAGTCAATGGTGGTGGAAGTATCAGCGGACAAATTGTAAGTACAAATAATTCTGATCCGGTTGCCTTTGCAAATGTTGTACTGACCAACACACAGCAGGGAACAAGATCTGACGAAACAGGAAAATTTGTTTTGTCGAATCTGAAGGATAGCACTTATTCCATCAGAATTACTTCGATCGGCTATAGCCCTTTCCAAGTTGAAAACATCGTAGTTACTGGTGCTGCGCAAGTTGATATTGGTACAATCGTGATGGAGGAAAACAGCATATTGCTAAACGCAGTAACTGTAAGTCCTGGCTCCTATTCGATAATGGAAAAAGTCGGCTCGTCAGGCTCAATAGCGCTTTCAGAAGAAAATATAAAAAACATGGCTTGGGCCGAAGATGTAACAAGGGCTGTATCGCGTCTTCCCGGCATTTCTGCCAGTGACTATAGCAGCCGATTTGCCATCAGAGGAGGTGAGGCTAATCAAGTGATGATTTCATTGGATGGCATGGAACTTTTTGAGCCCTTTCACCAGCGCGATATTGCAGGGGGCCTATTCAGCATCGTAGATGTGGAAGCTATTAGAGGCATTGACCTGATGACAGGTGGCTTCACAGCAGATTATGGAAACCGATTAAGCGGAGTTTTTGCTATGAAGACAAAGAATCAAAAAGAAAATGAGTGGAATACTTCCATTGGAGTTAGTTTGATGTATGCCCGAGTTTATACCGAAGGGAAATTCGCGAAAAATAAAGGTTCTTATTTTGTTTCTGCTAGACGTGGAATGCTCGACTTAACTCTAAAAGCCATTGGTAATGAAGAGTATTTCCCGAAATTCTATGACGGGCTAGCCAAGATTGAATATCAATTGAATGATAAACACGTCTTATCCTTACATGTGTTACACTCTGGAGACAAGGCTTTCAGCAACAATTCCCCGGAAGGCAATGCCTTTGAGCAATTCAATTCGAAGTATTACAGCACATACAGCTGGCTCACGCTCAAATCCTATTTTACATCAAAGTTGAGCTCAAGAACGATAGCTTTCTTCAGCAATATCAATTCTCAGCGCGTGGGAGGTCTGGATAAATATGAAGATACAGACAAGGGTACATTTACAATTAATGACGGTAACAACTATACCAGCATTGGCCTAAAACAAGACTGGAATTGGGAAGCCACCAAAAAAATTCATTTCAAATGGGGAGGAGAGTTTAAGGAATTAAGTGCAGACTATCATTATCAAAACTCAATTCATGAACTCCGGGCAGACTCAAGCGAACAGCTCTACTACTTCGACCAAATGTTGAATATCAACATGAATCCCAAAGGTGAACAGTTTGGAGGATACTTAACTGCAAAGTTCGAAATTTTATCGCATCTCTTCGCAGAGACAGGACTTCGCTATGACCATACTACATACACAGGTGATAAGAATTGGAGTCCACGTGCTAGCTTGGTTTACGCATTCACAAAAACTACTTTTCTTAGGGCTGGATGGGGCCATTATTATCAGACCCAATTCATCAACTCAATAAATGTCAACAATGGTGAAACAGTCTTTCACAAAGCCGCACTGGCAAAACACTACGTACTTGGTTTTGAACATCAATTAAAAAATGGAATCAGTTTCAGAACAGAAGCCTATTTCAAAGATTTGAGCAATCTCAGACCGACATGGACTAATTTGAGAGATCATCTTGAAAGCTATCCTGAAGCAAGAAATGACAACGTAAAAATCAATTACAAGGGCTCTTTGGCTAAAGGAATTGAGGTATTCCTAAGATACGATCGTGGCAAAAAAATCTCGTGGTGGTTGAGTTATGCTCTCGCACAAGCTATTGACGATGTTCAAAGTATTGAATACAATGGCTTGCTGATAAAACGCACAGGTAAGGTGACCAGACTCAACAATCAAACTCATACTGTTTATGCTGATATCAATTATCGCCTTACAAAAGGGTGGCATTTTAATATGTCCTGGCAGTTGTATTACGGTTGGCCAAGAACAAATTATACTTATAGATACCAAACATTGCCAAACGGAGACTTACATTTCTATGCAGTTCATTCTGAATACAATGGCACTACTTATCCCGCCTATCATCGCTTAGACTTGAGGATAAATAAAACGTTTCAAACAAAAAAGATTGGAGATATTACTGCCTTTCTCCACATCATCAATTTGTACAATCGCAAAAATCTGAAAAAATTTGATTTGGATGCGCGCGACGATCAGAACAATCTGTCGCTCGACAGTAATGGAAATTATGTGCCTTTTGAAGACAACAAATACTGGCTTGGTCTTTTGCCTGTTATTGGATTTAAATGGGATTTCACGATAAAATAGTAGTCTTCTAAGAATTTTAACGAAAGCACAGAAGTCCTAGCAGGGCATTTCCTTATCGCAGCACAAGACATAAGTGAAGCGGTAGAAATTGCAAAGGCAAATCCCATTTTTAAGGACATTCCAAGCAAAATCGAAGTATATCCGATGATGGCCATTGGAGGTTAAATCAAGGAAATCAATAAAAGCATGCTACTGTGACTCGCAAAACCATCCGCAGATTCATTTCGAATATAGACCAATAAAGGCTCAACAGAGTCTACTCCACTTTAACGAATTTCTTCTAAATTTATACCAGCGCAGGCAAAGCTGCACCTATCAATTCAATCTCGCTACTTGAAAACTGAATTTCATATATTTCCAGTCCAGCCCCCACTCAACCAATGGGTGCAATTCATTTGGATCTCAAAGGGAGAGAACGATACTACAAAATCCAAGATTTTGCCAAATGGGGTAATTGAATTGATACTAAATTTTGGAAACAAGCAAAAAACGCTAAGACATAACACCCTAAAAACCGATGCATTTTATGAAAATTTTTGGGTTGCAGGCTTACATAGCAAACCGCTAATAATTCAATCTATCACGGACACCAATCTCATTGGAATACGATTTATCCCAGGAGGGGCATACCCCTTTTTTAAATTCCCAATGGCTGACATTTCTGATAAAGTCATCGAAGTGGATTGGTTGAAGGAAGAACTTACTCAGCTCAAAAATACCATCGTTGATCTGTCAGATCACAATAAAATAGTAAAAATCATTGAAGCATATTTATGGACAAAGTTCGATGGCTCCTGCTTGACTAATGAATCAGTAATGTATGTCGCCAACAAAATATTCTTTTCAGATGTGGAAATATCCATTAGCGACCTGGTTCGCAAAGCAGGTTACACACATAAGCACTTTCTTTCTCTCTTCAAAAAACAAGTCGGCACTTCTCCCAAAAACCTTCAACGCATTA
>JBDSUZ010000092.1:0-3265 GCA_039927395.1 Saprospiraceae bacterium
CAATCAACCTCAGCTCTTGGATCATCAGGAAATGAGGCTTCAATTTGAGCATGGGGATATTACCCTTTACGAGTGGGTCCCCGTCAAAATCCGTATTCACGGATTGATGAAAATAGAACATTTGCAGGAGCTGCAAGAAATGTTCCCAGATGCGACACTCGAATTTCATGGGAATCAAGGACCACAACAAACCTTGGGAGGTTTCAAACAGATTGATTTTGATACCTATTTGACGTTGGTGTGGGGAAATATTGAAATCAAAATGGATCGCTATGCGGAGCTTGTACGAGATTTGCTAATCGATCAATGGGCTTGGATTCAAGATCGCTCACATCGTCGATTGATCGACGATACTAACGCCATAGAATCACTTAGGGTGGCTGAAGTGGCCAATGAATTTGCGAAGGGAAGCAAATTATGATTTTAAGGAATTCCAATTACTAGTGGCATTCAGATAGTTTTGATAGGCTTGGGCACCGTAGTTGCTCAGATAGGGTAGTAGCAGTCTGTTGGTGTATTCGATATACATTGCCTTAGTGGCATTACCAAGGTAATATCTCTGAAAGAAAAAAGTGCGAATAGCGCCGCTTAACTCCATAATGTGGTCTAGAGTTTCATCATCAATTTCGGGCTTTAGGAATTCATCATCTCGCAACTTCATCAGTAGATATTTCAAGGACCTTGCTCGTTCCATATTATTGAGGTCCACCACTTCCATGAATTCTGGATAATTTCTCCTTAATTCAATATAATCTACATAAAAAAAAAGGTATTTATTCGACAGTTCAAATGTCCGTTCCGGCAATTCAAATATCACTTCCTTTAGGGTCAGATTTTGCGAGGTGGCCAAAGTAATTTGCCTTAGTTCTTCCACCATTTCCTCATAGAGCTCCTTAATGAGCAATTCCTTGTTAGCAAAGTGATAGGTAATATTGCCATAACTCTTATGTAGATGTTCCGCTACATGCCGCAAAGTTACATTCATCAATCCATCCTGATTGAATAGGCTCAGTGCTTGCTTTTTAATTTCATCCCTAGTATTCATAATCAAAAATAGGCCAAATGGACTAAATATCAAAACTCTTTCTTACTTTTGCGAAGCTAAAACCAAAAGTAAACATGAGCAGTACTATTTATAAAGACATTGAAGCCAAGACGACACTGATGAAATTGTATGATGAGAAGCTTCAAAGCATCAATATTGAATTTGAGGAAAGGGATATTGACACTTTTGCAGGAAATACTCATGTAGTGATTACTGGAAATCCTAAAGGCAAGCCAGTAGTTCTTTTTCATGGAATAAACGCTGGAGCTCCTCTTACTTTAGAGGCAGTCAAGGGCCTGCGAGAAGATTATCTATTGTATGTAGTCGATAGTATCGGTCAGACTACCAAGAGTGCTGAGACTAGATTGCCATTTGCCGGGGATAGCTTGGCAAAGTGGATAGTTGAAGTGCTCGATGAGTTGCATTTGACCAAAGCCATTTTCGTAGGAGTTTCATACGGAGCATTCTTTCTAAATAAATTGCTGACCTATTACCCACAGCGAATTGAGAAAGCGATCTACGTTGTGCCAAGTGGTTTTGCAAACGGTGAATTTATGCCTTCAATGAAGAAATTGTCCTTTCCATTGATTCAATTTCTGATTTCCAAAAAGCAGTCTCATTTGCTCAAGTTTATGGATGCGTTTTATGATACCAAAGATGAGTATTCGCAGAGCTTCCATCGAACAACTCTCTTGGGTGTCAAAATGGATTATCGTAAGCCTCTAATTTTGAAGACTGAAGAAGCCTTGCATTTTGATGCACCGGTCTTTGTGATGGTTGCTGACAATGACATTTTCTTTCCTGGACATACGACGCTCGAGCGGGGAAAATCGATATTTAGAAACTTAATTGACACTTATATTCTCAAAAGTTCAAAACATATGCCGGAAGCGGATAGATTTCCAGAAATTGTTAAAGTCCTGATGAAATGGCTCAAAAGCTAATAGCTACCTCAACATTTACCTCGCTAAATTTGGCTCCTCTGAAAGGTGCCTGCCATGCATCTCCCTTGCATTCTTGATTGACATCTTCAATTTTGGTCAGGATATTGTTTGATATAAACCATGCTGTACAGGCTTTGATTCGCGATATTTTCAATTGATTCGTATCCTCTTCGAATGCCCTGCCACCTGGCTTCAATTTGAGCATGGGGATCTTTCAAGCAAATTGAGTTTGATGCCTATCTGACAGTAGTGGCGGGACATATTGAGTTCAAGATGGAGAGATATGGGGAACTGGTAAGGGATCTGCTAATCGATCAATGGACCTGGAGCCGAGATCGGTCACATCGCCGATTGATCGATGACACTAATGCGATAGAATCGCTTAGGATGGCTGAAGCGGCCAATAAATTTGCGAAAGGAGGCAAATTCTAATTTTCAGGAATTCGGCAGGACATCTATAACAATGATTCTTTAGAATTCTAAAACGAAATCTATTTAAATGACCACCCAATACACTATTTTTCTTAATGTACATTTTGGTAACGCTATGAGAAGATGGTAGTGACTTTCCACTAGGCATTGTAGACGTAGCATGCCAGGTCTCTAATCCCTAAACATGAAGTGCATCCATGGGGAATCATCATTCATTTAGAAGCTAATTACTGCCTCAATATTTACACCACTGAATTTCGCCCCCCTGAATCGTCCCTGCCAAGCATCTCCTTTGTATTCCTGATTGACATATTCGATTTTGCTTAGAATATTCCTTGATATGAACCATCCTGCACCGGCATTGATTCGCGATATTTTCAGTTCATTCGTATCCTCTTCGAATGCCTTGCCACTTACAGTGTTGTATCGAGCTCCGAGATAAAATTTCTCTTCTTTGCCAAATCGATAAAGTAGTTCAGCCGCGATTTGTGTGAAACCTCCTTCAGTCCTTTGCTGCACAACATTGCTTCCATTGGAGAGTTCGTAAATTCCAAAGAATTCCAATCCTTTATATTTGATGAAGGGATTCAATTGCAAAGCGACCATTTTGTCAAACCCGACGTCAAATCTTCCGTCAAAGTCGGTGCCCTTGATGTTTCCATCTTTATCGGCAATCGTGTGGAGTACTTCATAATATCGCGATCCCGTGCGATCCCCAGCATACAAATGATTACCATTTGTAGTTCCGCTGTTGATATACCACGAACCACTGAGTCGGAACCTCAGATCTTTATTCAACTCTTTGTCGAATCCCAATTTGCCAAAAAATGATGCTTTATTGTCG
>JBDSUZ010000093.1:0-4625 GCA_039927395.1 Saprospiraceae bacterium
GACTGGGATGATCGAATGGATATCGTTTCGACCTTACTTGGCTACCCTCATTTGCGCAATAACACAATCCTCTATTTGCAAATCGATTTGGGAATTCAGCACAATGGATTCTACGGTATCGGCAATCCTCAAATCAATAATGACTACAATCCGTTTGACATCGAAAATGGCAACAAGAACCATTGGTTCTTAAAGCCCGGTGTCGGCTTTTGGGAAACGGAATTTCATGAGCTGGGTCATGCACAATTATTCAGTAAGTTTCCAGGCGAATCAGAGGCTGCTGTCAATTTTCTCGCCGTGGCAATATACAATCGACTCTACGGAATGGATATTGATACCGCATTTGGCAACTCCTTTGACCCTCAACCCTATCGGACAAGGGACCAGGCAGCACTCAACTGGATGGTCACACCAAATTTCCGGGCGGGCAATCCTATGGATATTTCAAACACTACTAAGGACGAAGTTCGATATCAACATCGCGGCTATGGCAAATATGTAGAAATAGCGGCCTTGTTTGGATGGGAAGCGATTCATTCTTTTTTTAAGCAGGAGCAATTAGATTATATCAACCAGACACCAGAGGATGGACTGTCGGAGGTGGACAGCCGGATTCTGCGCTTTTCAAAAGCAGCAGGAACCGATATGCGACCTTTGATCCATTTTTGGGGAATCCATCCCGATGATGCCCAGGGGCTTGCCGAGAGGATACAGCAAGATAGCCTGATACCATCCAAATTTATTTGTGAGCGCCTGGAGCATTATAAATCCATCATTCCACTGAACAATGCCCAATTCGCCGAACATGCGGCTACATTCTTTGGTGGTTCAGTCCCTGCTGGTGGAGATCCAGATTATGGTTCCGGCTGGTACAATGTGTGGCTACCCATTTACAACGAAACACATGGCGCGCTGGCCCTGGAAGCGATGCAAAATATCATCCAGCAGTACTTTCCCGATGGCTGTCCGACGGAGACAATAATCCCAATCGTGACCGTAGAAAACCAGACCATCTGTGAGGGCGACTCTGTGTTATTAATCGCCTCAGGTGCCAGTACCTACAAATGGAGCAATGGTGAAGAAGGAGATCGTATCTTAGTTAAGCCTGCGAGCACCACATCCTATTCAGTGATTGGCAGAACGGCAGGCTTTAGTTCCGAGCCAACGATTGCCGTGGTTACAGTCAACACAATTCCGACCATCACGATCAGCAATTATTCAATTTGTCTTGGGGATTCCATCTTATTGATTCCATCTGGTGCTGATTCATATATTTGGCAAAATGGAGACACTACAAACAGCCTTCTAGTCAGCCCGACCGTCAACACTACTTACTCGGTTACCGGCTCCAACGAAGGTTGCTTATCCGAAACAGTGTATACAATAGTACAGGTAAATGATCGGCCCATGGTTGATCTCGGACCTGATATTTTGCTCGTCAATGGACAGGACACCATTTTAGATGCAACCGGCCCGGATCTGATTTATTTATGGTCAACAGGTGAGACAAGCTCTAGCATAACCATCACTCAGGAAGGCGTCTATACTGTTACAGTGACCAATGCAGCAGGATGCTCCAATATTGACACGGTCGAAGTTATTGGAATCATTTCGACAGTATCGATACAAGCAAAATATGAGATCAAGATCGCTCCCAACCCTACACATGATATGCTACAAATAGTCTGTAATGGGTCTGCGACCTCCAAGGTAGAGGTGTTTGACAATCTTGGCAGGCTGGTCTTATCAGATCACAACTTAGTCCCTGATGGCTCCATTAGAACCTTAGATTTAAGCAAACAAGCAGCGGGCATGTACTTTGTGAGGATTGCTGAAGCGCAATGGACAGAAAGCAAAGTAGTAGTTCGATTTTGAGTAAATTGAAATCCCCGACATTGATTCATAAAATTGTGCTTTAATTTCAGGCCAAAAAAGAAAAATTACAAGAAACGAACAGTTTCAAGATCTACTTTCTACTAAATTATTTTACAATATGGCATCCGATCAAACTTTTGTTGATTTCGTACTCGATCAAATAGTAAATGCAGGTGAAATAAGTGCCAAAAAAATGTTTGGCGAATACGCAATTTACTCAGACGGCAAAATATTTGGCCTAATATGCGACAATAAATTGTTCATAAAACCCACTATCGCAGGGCGGGCTTTTATCGGCAATGTCGTGGAGGCAGCTCCCTATGTTGGCGCAAAACCAAGTTTCCTGATCGAAGATAAAATTGAAGATCGAGATTGGTTGAGTGAATTAATTAGAATCTCCATTAAAGAGCTACCTGCTCCAAAACCAAAGAAGAAAAAATAAAGCGATCGGACAAATGGCTGGCCGGAGCTGGATTCTAAATCGAGTACTTCGTATTGCTGGCTTGAATGCGAAGGGTAAGAATAATCGAACATATTTATGGTCTCTTACATGGATGTGCTAAACTCGATCAGGCCATAGCGCTTCAAAGATTGCCTAAATCAAGAACACTTCTCTTTATCGGTGCATAACACAAGACAAAATCTTTGGGCTCTCATCGAGTAAATAATCCAGTTTCAAGTTCCCTTCGATCACTGAGCAATTCTATATCTGATGCGTTGAAATACATATAAAAATCATATCCTCGTAAGGCTTGTGTTTAATATTGCCCCACTTCAAAATCAATTAATTCCAGTTTTTCATCTGTATACCTATAAGAAAGTATGATTTTATGATTGGATAGTACTTTAAATAACTTAATCAATATAAGATTGCCGAATTCTTCAAACCGTTCTAATATTAAGTAGTTTTTATAATTTTCAGAATACTCTTTATTGTTGTCCCACGAACCAATCAAGGGATAAGGTAAAACATCTTGAGTCCTAATTAATATTGTTTTTTGCAATTTACTCTTATATGTAACCCCTTCATAACTATAAGATTTACTTAATGATTGCTCTAGATTTACAGTAAACACTTTGTTACAACTGTTCAAAGTATTTGTAATATCCATTATTATTATTGTATCAGCAAAACTAAAATCTAACTGAGGAGTGTAAAAAAGCTTTTCAGTTAATAATCTTTCTACAATCTTGCATGAGGGATTACATTGTGATGATTGTGCTTTTATGCCAAATGAAAAGGATATCATTATAAAAATATTTATACAGATTCTCATTTGTTAGATGTTTCAGGCAGGTTATTGTAATTTCCCGTGAAAAAATTAATTTTATATAGTCTAGATTGATTTTGCATTCCTGTAGTACCTTGCTTTCTGTCAAATCCAAAATTTGTGTTTTTCCCACCATTATACCATATACTATTTTCAAATGCCTCACCAGTCTCGCCAGATGTTCCCACTTGATTACCTTGAAAATAATAGCTATACAGATCTTTATTTGGATTATAAGTTCTACTAAAATTGCCATCCGTTATTTCTCTTGATGCACTATTATAGGGAACTGGATTTGTATTAAATCCTTGATGAGTTGTTTCATGTAAAATAGTAGAAACTACACCAAGAAGTGCTGCTGCCTCGGCTTCTGGAGTTGAAGCATCTTGTAATTGCTGTGCCAAAGTCTCATCTATTTGGATGGAACCATTACCAGGAGTATATCCATTAATTTCCCCATGAGTAGAATGTTCAGCATCATTATCCAATTGTTTAATGTCAATTGGTATGCCTTCGCCATATCTTGCTAATTGATCTATTTGATCATCATTGAAATTACCAATAGTTCTTAACCCTGACCTGATATCTTTTCGATTAAGAAGGTTGCCAATTCCATTTTGTAAATATCCTGCCAATTTAGAATACTTCTGTGCTAATGCTGCTGGCAAAATATATCTTCCATCTGGATCTATCGCATTTATCGGATCGTTAGCAACATAAGCATACGGTGAGAGTGATGGATATTTACTTGCCATCGGATCCACCGCCCCCCATCTCCCGATCTCCGGCATATGATACCTTGCGCCATAATCCAGCATATTGGATCCTACATCTGACAAAAATTCCTTGCCATTGTATCTATACAACATCTTTGGGCTTCCATCTTGTGTCCATTCGCCTTTCATCTCTAGTCCAAATGGATAGTAATAATGTCTTTGATAAACCTCCAAAGTGCCGGGGTCTGTTTCTGTAACGATTTCTCCATCCTGGTTGATATCCTCAAAAGTCACTACGGAATTACCTAAGTGGTCCTGGAGTGTAAATTCAAGATGTTGCGTGTTTACATCTTCAAATCTGATCCGACCTTCAGGATGATAATAGGATTGCAACACCCCGTCGTAAACTTCGGCTCCCTGGAAGTAGTTCACTTGTGTATATCCTTCCGTACCATCTCCCTTGCGGCGTATTTTTTCGCCGGAGAATGTATAGTCAAAATTAACAAATTTTGACCCATCGGTGACGGCTTTTGGGAGGTTGATCTCATTGTAGGATGTGTTCAGGCCTTTGCCCATATCATAGGTAATGGCACCGGCTGCATTGTAAGAAAGTTTACTTTCGATTGGTTTCAAACCGATAGGTTGTCCAGCCCCTGTGCTGAGATCCTGAACTTTGGATAACTGGCTCGAATGTGCTGAAGGATAGGTATATACCAATTTGTCAATCCAGTCGTAAGTTTCTGTATTCAAATCTACCAGTCCT
>JBDSUZ010000094.1:0-4644 GCA_039927395.1 Saprospiraceae bacterium
ATGGCGCTGCAGATATACCCAGCCTATTCAAAAAGGCCAAATTGGATGGCATGCCCGCCTTGGCCATCACCGATCACGGCAATATGTTTGGCGTATTCTCCTTCGTGGCAGAAGCCAACAAACACAAGCTCAACCCGGATGATCCAAACGACAAAAGACTGGCAGTAAAACCAATCGTCGGATGTGAATTCTATGTCGTCGAAAACAGACATAAAAGGCAATTCACCCGCGATGAACGTGACAAGCGCTATCATCAGGTCATGCTGGCCAAAAATGACCTGGGCTACCGCAATTTGTCAAAATTGTGCTCCCTGGGATTTATCGAAGGCATGTACGGCAAATATCCCCGCATCGACAAAGAATTGATAGAGCAATACCATGAAGGACTGATTGCTACAACTTGTTGCCTCGGAGCTGAAGTGCCTCAGGCGATCATGAAGCAGAGCGAAGCCGAAGCCGAAAAAGTATTCAAATGGTGGCTGGACATATTTGGTGAGGACTATTATATCGAATTGCAAAGGCACGGCATTCAGGCGCAGGACAAAGTCAACGAAGTGCTGCTTCGCTGGGCCACCAAATACAATGTCAAAGTAATTGCCACCAATGACTCGCATTATGTAGAACAAGAAAACTACAACGCGCACGACATTTTGCTTTGCATCAATACTGGTGAGAAACAAAGCACGCCCTCCGTAAAGGATTTTGATGACGACAATCCAAAGCCAAAAAACACGCGCTTCGCATTCTACAACGATCAGTTCTTCTTCAAGACGCAGGAGCAAATGAAGCATTTGTTTCACGATGTTCCACAGGCGATCGACTACACCAATGAGATCGTCGGTAAGATCGATACGCTAGACCTTGTTAGAGATATTTTGCTGCCGCACTTCACTGTACCGCTTGAATTTGGTTCTCAAGACCAATACCTAAAGCATTTGACCTATGAAGGAGCCAAATCACGATATACTGACCTTACACCAGAGGTGGAAGAGCGGATCAACTTTGAGCTTGGCGTTATTCAAACTATGGGATTTGCAGGCTACTTCCTCATTGTAGCTGATTTCATCAGAGCAGGTAGGGATATGGGCGTATTCGTAGGACCAGGAAGGGGTTCCGCTGCTGGTTCAGCTGTCGCCTATTGCATCGGAATTACCAATATAGATCCGATCAAATACAAATTGCTGTTTGAGCGATTCCTCAATCCGGAGCGCAAGAGCATGCCCGATATTGATACGGATTTTGATGATGAAGGCCGTCAGAAAGTGATCGACTATGTCGTGGACAAATACGGCAAAAAGCAGGTAGCACAGATTATTACATACGGCACCATGGCCGCCCGTACGAGCATTCAGGACGTGGCTAGGGTACTTGATCTTCCGCTTCCTGACATGAATGAGCTGAAAAAGCTAATTCCTGAAAAATTGGGATTTACACTCAAAAAGGCATTTCAGGTGCCAATAGATGGGGAAGATGGCCTCAGAAAAACCGAAGATCTCGACAACGAACAGATAGAAAATATCAAGAAACTGCGCGAGATAGCGGCAGGAACTGATATCAAGGCACAGGTGCTCAAAGAAGCACAGGTACTGGAAGGTTCAGTCAGAAATACAGGCGTACATGCCGCAGGAATTATCATCGCTCCAAGCGATCTGACAGATTTGATTCCTGTTTGCGTAGCTAAAGATTCCGACCTCTTGCTCACGCAATTTGAGGGCAATGTGATCGAGAATGTAGGTGTATTGAAAATGGATTTCTTGGGACTCAAGACGCTCAGTATTCTCAAGAATGCCTTGGTAATGATCAAGACCAATCACGGCATCGAACTTGATCTCGACCACTTAGATTTAGAAAATGAGGCATCCTATAAGCTGTTTCAAAAAGGAGATACCAACGGAATATTCCAGTTTGAATCTGCCGGTATGCAGAAATACCTTAAAGACCTCAAGCCCGATAAATTTGAGGATCTAATAGCGATGTGCGCCTTGTTCAGGCCGGGTCCATTGAAGTATATACCAGACTTCATCGCTCGAAAACATGGGCGCCAGAAGATCAATTATGATTTGGCAGAAATGGAGGAATACCTGGAAGAAACCTACGGTATCACGGTCTATCAGGAACAGGTGATGTTGCTCAGTCAGAGTCTTGCAGGATTTAGCAAAGGGGACGCCGATGTATTGAGGAAGGCGATGGGTAAGAAACAAAAGTCGGTGCTTGACAAAATGAAGGCCAAGTTTATCGATGGAGCCACCGCAAAGGGACTTGATGTTGTGCCTTTGGAAAAAATATGGAGCGATTGGGAGAATTTTGCTCAATACGCATTCAACAAGTCGCATGCTACTTGCTATGCAATGGTCGCTTACCAGACTGCCTATCTCAAAGCCAATTACCCGGCGGAATTTATGGCTGCCGTACTCAATAATGCAAGCAATATCGATAAGATCACCTTCTTCATGAGCGAATGCAAGAAGATGGGCGTGGACGTGTTGGGGCCTGATGTAAATGAAAGTGAAAGCGGATTCACAGTAAATTCGAGCAATCAAATTCGCTTTGGCTTAGGTGCCCTAAAAGGTGTTGGCGAAGGGCCAGTCGGTGAGCTGAAGAAGGCCCGTGAAGAAGGCGGACCTTTCGTGTCAGTATACGACATGATGCGCAGAGTAAATCTTCGCTCCGTCAACAAAAAAAGCCTGGAAAGCATGATACAAAGTGGAGCTTTGGACTGCTTCACGCAAATCCACAGAGCCCAATATTTCAGACCATCTGACAAATATGAAACATTCATAGAGCATCTGATCAGATACGGCAATCAACATCAAGCCAGTGGCACTGAAATTCAAAACAGCCTATTTGGCGGCACATCTCTGCCTGCGATCGACGAGCCACAAGCTCCGGCAAGCGAAGTATTGCCATTGAATATCAAATTGAATATGGAAAAGGAAGTGGCCGGATTCTTCCTGAGCGGTCATCCTCTGGACGACTATTATCAAGAGATGAAACTGCTGTTTCCAATCAATATCAATCGCATGACTGAACTCAAGGAGATTCCTGTGAGGTTGGCGGTATTCATTTCAAATGCAAAACATCAGGTCAATCAGAAGGGAAATGGCTACGGTGTATTTCAGATTGAAGACTATTCGGGCAGCATTGAGATTAGACTTTTCACTGAAGATTACCGCAAGTTTCAACATTTGTTAGTCGTTGGGGCTGTGCTCTATGTAGAGGGAAACTATACCAAACGCTACAATTCAGATGAGATGGAGTTCAAGGTGAAACAAGTAAATCTGTTGGAGCCAGCACTTGAAAAACTAATTCATTCGCTTACAATTCAGATTCCTGTTGACCTGATACAGCCCAAGACGATCGAACAACTTGCAGGCGTGCTGAAAACTCACAAAGGAAATACAAACTGCAAAATGGTCGTTTTTGATCCGATTGATAAAGTGATTGTAAATTTCAAGCCAGAAAAATTCAAAATTCGCGTCAATTCTTCCATACTTGCACAATTTGAAAGCATGGGATTTGGTTTGAAACTGAATTAAAGCCACCGCAATATTCCAATGAAAATATCCTTTAAAAACCATCACCTTTTTAGCAGCAAAAGCTGCAATTGGATGCTGATTATTGCCCTATTTGGGCCTTTGTCTTCATTTGGCCAAATCAATATGATGGGTCAATTAAAACCTATTAGCGATGGCGAGAAAGTGGTATTCGTAGTCGAGGCCTGGGACACTGAAAATTGGAAGCAGAAGGATACGATCCAACTCTCCGCTGACGGGAAATTCAACAAAACTGTAAAGAAAATGAGCGGGCAATGCCGCTTGAAAATACAGCCCAAGCCAACTCAATGGTTGGATTTTATAATCCCGACCGGGCCCGCAGGTAAGAGCATTGACTTTGGCGTGATCGACCGCCTGCGTATGAATGGCCTTACAGCAGAGCTAAAAGATCCGGAAAATATAGCTTACCTCAAACTCAATTTGGCGCAGCGCGAGCTGCAGGTGGCAAAGGATAGTTTTGAGCAATGGATACTCAGAGCTGGTGTTGGAACGAATCCCTGGCATGCATCCTATTTAGCGAAGCATCTAGCCTTGAATACTCTCTGTATCCAGTCTGCAAAAGATCTCAAAGGAACATTTACAGGAGACATAGTCACGCGATTATATTACAGTGCTGCTTCAGAAGCATTTGAGCAAAATAAATACACGGACCTTACTGAATCTGCTTGGCAGCGTCAACATGCGCTTGATCATATTCCATTTGATGATCCGAGGATACTGCAACACAATCGTATGATGCGCTTGTTGATACAATATTACAAGACATATTTTTACCCCGACAATAACGGAACTCAACATGCGATGGACCAGATCATGTCATACCGCAAGGGAAATGAAATGGTGGATGAATGGCTATTCCATTTTCTTTGGGAAAATTCGCTAATCAAGAAAGAAGATGAGCCTATCAATTACCTGATTTCAACTTATACCTCTGGTTGCATGGAAGAAATTCCAGGACTAGACAATAGCACTAACAATCGAATTATCGCATTTCAGAATTGCGTTGTAGGTCAGCCAGGAGCAGATTTCAAAGCAATGACCATAACTGGTGACACGACACATTTATATGGTTTGGAGAAGCCAGGCAAAT
>JBDSUZ010000095.1:0-4501 GCA_039927395.1 Saprospiraceae bacterium
TTTATGAGTCATTACGACCCGAATTACTTTGATTGGCAGAAAAAAATGGGTGAATTTGGCGGAAAAGCCACCTTGTGGATGTTCTCCTCATTTATCAATAAGTCTGACAAAGTGATTGATTTTGGCAGCGGAGGAGGGTATCTTTTATCCAATATTGACTGCTCCGAAAAATTGGGCATCGAAATCAATGCCTCGGGGCGGGAAAATGCAAAAACACTTGGGGTTAATGCCGTTGGTAGCACAGCCGAAGCACCAGATGAATGGGCTGATGTCGTGATTACAAATCATGTGCTTGAGCATACATTTCAACCGATGGACGAACTCATAGCTTTGCGTGCTAAGCTCAAAAAGGGTGGAAAGCTGGTAATCGTGGTTCCCAACGAAAAGCATTACGCATACAAACCTGAAGACATCAATCAGCATCTGTATACCTGGTCTGCAATGGCACTTGGTAATCTTGTTACTCACGCAGGTTATGAAGTTATTCAGGCCGAGGAGCTACGCTACAAATGGCCTCCAAGATTTACTTTTTGGTGGAATGTGCTGGGGCCAACTGGATTCAAATTGTTGAGCAAACTATGGGCTAATTACGGACCATGGTACAAGCCTTGGGTAAGCAATATCAGAGTTGTAGCTCAAAAGCCTTAGGACTGTAGATTCAGGACCTCAAATGGCCTGAAATTCCTTTGTTATTCAGGCAACAATCCACTATTTACAGCGTTTTTATTCGATTGACAAACCGTGTTACTTAATACGTCGTGCAAAGTAATTTGCATGTATAGTAAACTTTCTAAGCCTTTCCACCTTATCATTTTACAAAATATCTCTATGGTTCGCAAAGTTCTGAAAATCGTCGCCATCGTCATCGGTGTTCTCGTTGTAGCCCTGTTTGCAATACCATTTTTATTTGCTGATAAGATCAACGAAATACTAAAGAAGAAGATCAACGAACAAGTCAATGCTCAGGTGACTTATGGCGGCTACAGTTTGTCTTTGATCAAGCATTTCCCTAAGATAACATTGGATCTCAATGACTTGCAAGTGGCAAATAACGCCCCATTTCAAGGAGATACCTTGCTACAAGTGAAGACAATTTCATTTGCTATGGATATCATGTCTTATCTGCGAAATGGCCAGTTGAATATTAGAAATATTGATCTGGATCAGCCTGATATCAGAGTGCGCGTATTAGCTGATGGGTCAGCGAATTACGATATATTCAAGACAGATAGTACAGCAACTACTGAAGAGGAAGGCAAAGAAATGTCGTTGCATATTGAGCGTTGGGCAGTCCACAATGGAGCCATCGCCTATATTGATATTCCTGGCAATATTCGAGCAAATCTATCTGGGATCGAGCATGAAGGATCGGGTGACCTGGAAGCGGATCTGTTTGATCTAGTATCAAAGACCGAAATCAAATCGGCGCAATTGGCTTATGGTGGAACTGAATATTTGAGTGGAAGGACATTAAATGCTGACCTAACGATCGGTATGGATCTCAAAAACCGCAAATACACATTTAAGGATAACAAAGTAAGTATCAACGCATTTCCGCTTGTCTTTGCTGGAAGCGTTGCCATGCCTGACAGCAATATTCAACTTGACATGCAGTTTTCTAGCCCGGAAAATAGCTTTAAGAACTTGCTTTCCTTGATTCCAATGACCTATAAGAATTCATTCAATGACTTGCAGGCCAAAGGTCAGATCGCATTCTCAGGCTTTGTCAAAGGAACATACAATGCGGTGACTTATCCTGCATTTCAATTACAAACTCAGGTCAAAGACGGCGAATTTCAATATTCCGGCTTGCCGTTGCCAGTATCTGATGTGCAGCTTGATCTCCTTGTCAAAAGTGAAGGATCTGATCTTGACAAGATGGTGATTGATGCCAGCCGATTTCAGTTGACGATAGGCAAAGATCAGGTCAAAGGTCGAGTCAAAGCAGTTGGGTTGACAATTCCGAATATCGATGCCGAGATGAAAGGAAAGCTCAATCTCGCTGCACTCACTCAAGCATTTCCTTTGGAAGGAACAGTGTTGAAGGGCAATTTGGATTTGGATGTCTTCATCAAGGGAGTTTACGGTGGTGGGCAATTTCCTGTCACCAGAGCGCTGTTGAACTATACCGAGGGATATATCAAGTCGAGTACATTTCCCGAGCCCTTAGAGAATATGGCATTCAAAGGGACCATTGTCAATACTAGTGGCAAGATGGCCGATACCGATATTCTGATCGATTTGTTGAGATTCTCTCTGCAAGGAAAACCATTTGAGGCGCATGGAAAGGTGCGTGATCTGGACAATTACCAATGGGATATTGCTGCAAGTGGCTCCGTAGATTTGGCCAAAATGACCAAGATCTTTCCACTTGAGGGAATGGAATTGGCAGGTGAGATATCTGGCCAATTGCAATCTAAAGGAGCTATGAAAGATGTTGATGCAGGTAGATATGACCTCATTCCTACAAGCGGAAACCTAGATATACAAAACCTGAATTATGCATCAAAGGATTTAGCTAATCCGGTATCAATTTATCAGGCAAAAGTCAACTTCACGCCAGATCGTCTGGTGATCAGTGATCTGAAAGGCAAGAGTGGTACTTCAGATTTCGCTGGCTCGGGATATATCAATCAATACATAAAATACCTGCTGGATCCAAATGCAAATATGGATGGCCAGTTCAACTTACAATCCAAAAATCTCAATCTCAACGAATGGATGGGAGCTCCTGCAGCCAAAGCTTCCCCCGAAGCAGCCGGGGCATTGGCAATTCCTAAAAATTTAAATTTTGTGGTGAATGCTCAAATTGACCGTCTTCAATATGAAGACTTGGAGATAAAGCAGATAAAGGGAGCAGTCAAGACTCAAAATGGAATCGTTTCACTTGACAAGTCTCAGATGGAGGCAATGGGCGGACGTTTTTCGTTGTCGGGGCTCTACGACTCCAGAGATTTGACCAAACCAGGCTTTAATTTCTCTATGTTGATCGATAAATTGTCAATAGTAGAATCGGCAAAAAAATTAAGGATTGTAAATACATTCTTGCCAATTGCAAATGACATGAGCGGCGAGGCTTCAGGCACATTTCAATTAAAAGGAATACTTGGACCAGATATGGTGCCTAATATGGGCTCAATAGATGCTTCAGGTGTCATAAAGGTCATCGCAGCTTCGCTTGGTAATATTCCAGCCCTCAATAAGGTCTTGGAATTGACCAAATTCAATGCGCTCAAATCGACTACTTTAAAGGACCTAGTGTTAAAGCTTAAGATCAATGACGGTAAGCTTGTACTTGAGCCCTTGGATATCCCAATCGAAAATCAAATGAAACTGCGCATTGGTGGCAGTACATCGCTAACAGGAGCAATAGATTACAATCTAGGATTCACAGTACCTTCCGGCAAAGCTGGTGCGGCATTTAATGATGTTGTTCAGAAGAATACAGGCCTGAAATTGAGCGGGACAGAGACCATAGATTTGGCTGTAGGAGTTGGCGGAACTTATAAGAATCCAACTGTAAAACTTGGCAAAAGCAGTCTTGTGACTGGGTTGAAAGATCAGGTCGTCGATATGGCCAAGCAGCAAGTTGATGCAGCCAAAGCAAAACTGGAAGCGGAAGTTGATAAGGCTCAAAAGGAGGCAGAAGCGAGAATCAAAGCTGAGCAGGACAAACTCTTGGCGGAAGCTGACAAGAAGAAGAAGGAGCTTGAGCAACAAGCTAAAGCGCAAGCAGATAAGCTTAAGAAGCAAGCTGCGGAAAAGGCAAAAAAGGAAGCTGAAAAAGCAGGAAAAAGTCTTGAAAATGAAGCGTCGAAATTTCTCAAGGGACTAGGCAATAAGAAGGGCAGTAGCGATACAAGCAAAAGAAACTAGTGTACTAGGGTGCTCAGCTCCCAGCGAACTTGTTGTACTCCAGTTTCAGCTTGCATTTTGGCAGCGATTTTTTTCACATCCTCATTGTTTGACTTGGGCGAGTGAAACGTCAGATGCAACTCGGTCTTATCGTCGGAAGGCGAGTCATTGATGTTAAATTGGGTGATCATGTATGCCTTATTTACTTCAATCATCTGAAGTAATTTGGTCTGAATACTCATTTCGACATCAGAGTCACATATGATGTGTACTTCATATTGGATCTCTAAATATTCGTATTTGGAACCAATCCACTTCAAAAAGATCTTGGATAAGGGCCTACCGAGTAGGTGAACTACAACAACAACTCCCGATCCCACTGCGGCTTCAGCTATTAGCCCAGAGCCACACAGAGCACCGATCGCACCCGTGCACCAGATAGTAGCTGCTGTATTGATCCCTGATACTGATAATCCTTCTTTGAAGATAACGCCAGCCCCCAAGAAGCCTATTCCAGAGGCTATTTGGGCAATTACCCTTACCGAATCAACGCTATTGTCACTTACCTGAAGTGCTGCTAACACAAACAAAGCAGAGCCAATTGACACCAATGAATTGGTTCTGACGCCAGCCAGTTTGTTGTAAA
>JBDSUZ010000096.1:0-4528 GCA_039927395.1 Saprospiraceae bacterium
TCCAAAAATACTCCAGTTTTATGTAGCTTATTTCCACACCAATCCTTGATAGTTTGTCTATGATAAATTCTCTTGTTGAGAAATTTTTTAGCACCAAATGCGATGCCCCACTGTCAAGCTTTCTTGTCTGATAGGTATTGCCTCGTTCATCTGTTTTTGAAATGGCATGATTGCTACCTTCAACGTAATTATTGTCCATAATTACGATTGTCCCATCGTTTTCAACTAGGTCCTTGATTTTATCAATAAATAGGTCAAGATCCTGCAGCAGAATATGACTCCAGATAAATCCAGCAAATAAATTGTCATATTTCTTGCCAGACTCGAGCTTGTAAATATCAGCTAGTCCAAAAGTTACTTTATTTTTGTAACGTTTATTTTTTGCGATGCTGAGTACACTTTCATTGATGTCAGTCGCGTAAATTGAACTCGCAGTTTCAGCGATCCTTTCAGTCCAGTATCCTGTCCCGCATGCGATTTCGAAAACTGCTTTTTGGTTAAATAGGTCTTGCAATATTCTTGTCGCTTCTTGCAAATCTTCTTGTCTCTCGGATTTCAAATATATCTTTTCATATTCACTAGCCCTATCATCATAGTATGTTACTAAGTCATCGTTCACTGGTTTTTATATTAATTTCATATTTGAAAATTAGGTTTAATCCTCGAAATGCACTTTGGATATTTGATATTACGTACCAAACTTTCGCCATGAGGCACAATTGTTTTGAGCGTTCAACAGACCGTCTATAATTTCTTCTATTGATTGATCAAGTCATGTCTGCAATATGCCTCTGGATTGGCGAATATAAATTTAGTAAAAGCGGAAACTTCGACAAAATATTTTCTTTTGTAGGAGAGAATATACTCTCGAATGAAATTCCCAACAGGAGTGACATAGGCGTTTCTATTCACTGCATTTGGAAGTGGATTGTATCTTACTGGACTTGTTTTAGCACATCTTCTTTAGCAATGTATCCTGTATTTGTCCAAGTAAGTTTTTTGTTTTTATATAGCTGTAACACTGGGAGTCCATCTATATTAAGTTCTTTGCAGAGTTGCTGATTATCGTCTGCATTGATGCGAACCAATACAAGCCTATCTGCCATTGTATTTGAAATTTCGTCTAAGTAGGGTTTCATTTTTTTGCAAGGAGCACACCAATCAGCATAGAAGTCCACTAACACCATTTTGTTGGAATTTGTGAGTGCATCAAATTGTTGTTTGCTCATTCCGCCAGATGCAGAGGAGTTGGTCGTTTCAGGAAGATTGGCTGCTCTCCATTTCATAATTCCTCCACTTAGTTCGTAGACTTCTTTGAAGCCTTCCGAACGCATTTGGTTTGCAGCTGCTGAGCTTCGCCCCCCACTAAGGCAGTAAATAAAAACTGGTTTTGATTTATCTAGAGCGGCGACCTGCTTTTGAAAATCGTTGCCATTCCAGTCGATATTTGTTGCGCCTTGCAAATGCCCCTTTGAATATTCATCGGGTGTCCGGACATCCAGAACAGGGGACCCTGAAAGTTCATGTGTTTTCTCTGCAAACTCAGTTGCAGTAAGATTAGTGTTGGTCCTCTGTGTTTGCCCCTTACCACAAGCGCCGAACATAATCGTTGATGCTGCGAATAGAATGAATAGGAGATTTTTCATAGTACTATTGATGTTGTTTGATAATTTGCTCCAATTGATTGGCAGTAGCAACGCCCGACTGTCGCCATTTCACAAGGCCCTTTTTGAAAAGTATTAGCGTTGGTACGCCTTGTATTTGATAAGCTTTTGCCGCTTGCGGACTTTTGTCAACATCTACTTTTAAGATCCTTGCGTCGTCGCCCATTTTTGATTTCAGCTCTTCGAGAATAGGCTTCATCATTTTGCAAGGTCCGCACCATTCGGCGAAGAAGTCAACTAGTACTGGTTTGTCTGAATTGATTAGCTCTGAAAATGTTGCCATGTTATTTGTGTTTTATTTCTTCAAACTCTATGTCCTGAATATCCGAGTTGTTGTTTTCCGCTGCTACAGCATTGTTGTTTCCAACATAGCAATTTCCCGCTGCACAACCAAATGCAAACAAACCCATGGAAGCAAAGTAAGCACCAAAAAGTACTCCAATCCATTGCTGGTTCATGGCAGAGTTAATCATGATAGCTGTTCCTAAACCTAGATACAATAATCTTGTAAATGTCCAGCGAGTTAAGATTCTATCAATCATATGGCAATTTGAATTGTCGTAAACATGGTAATTTTTGATTTTATCGAATTTGAAATTAGACAAGCAGCTTCTGATTTTTGTAAGACTCGTTCTGTTTTTTCTCGGTCTTTTTCATTGATGATTATAACGGTAGGTTCCAGTATGATTTCGCTCATGATAAATTTGCCATCGACCTGTTCTAATTTGCCCTTGGATTTGCAACTGAAATTTTGGAATTCTAGTTTAGAATTTTCTGCAATCGCCAGGAATGTAGTCATCAAGCAACTACTCACGGCGGCTGTAAACAAATGTTCGGGTGACCAGATTCCTGGGATCCCTTTCGGAAATTCTGGTGGTGTTGCAACTTCAATGCAGCTGCCTGCATCACGACTCAATTCGGGCGAACATAATACGCCTTTGCGCTCGCTGTTCCAATTGACATCAACATTGTAATAGTGAGGTTCCATAACTTTTAGATTTTGTTTTGTAAACTCATCCAACCACCACCGTTATATACTTCGGTAAATCCAGGTTTTGATTTCCGATTTCTCTTGAAACGAATTGAGGGATTCATTGATAGAAACGAAGACATCCTGAGTAATTTCTTAGGCAACTTCGATGTTCTGCACATACTGCAATGACAAGTTGAAAACCAACGTACTACATTGTTTGCATATTTCCTCGAAGTTCATTTGTGTACTTGGGGGCTTATTCTTGTACGACAAAGAAAGGGAAAATGGGCGGTTGCCTATTTATTTTATGATGTTTTGCACTATAGGCAGCTCCTGTGGACTCTGTGCGTGTGGAACTTTGTGTAATAAGAGGTGTCGAGATGTAAATTTGAACTCTAGCCTAATAGCTTGACTCTCTCCAATTGAAGTCTATACTTTTCAGCCCAGTCTGATGGTAAAGGTCTGACTAACTCACGATAATTCCAGCGATTTTGCTGGAATTACGTAGCTGTTTGTTTATTGGGAACTACGAGTTACTTGAAGCGTGTTCTTGTGATCTCAATACCTGAAGGATAGGACATGTCTCCTTGATCCTCGGCTGTAATGAATATTTCTTTCACTTTAAATGGCGTACTAGTTTTCAGATAGGACTTTTTTGCATTCTTATTGTTCAGTTGGCCAATATTTGTGGTGCCATTATTTTCTGTCGAGATCCAAACTACGTAATTTTTTTTGGGAGGATTCAGTCTATCTGCACTTGCTAGATTTGAAGCAGTCACCTCTATCACTGAATTTTTGTTTTTGTCATGCTTCATTTTCGCGCTTATTTCTGCCGCTGGTGTAATACTTGATACGGGAAATTTTGCATTTGAAGCGCAAGATGACAGAAACATGGCAATTGCTCCAAAAAGTAACACGGTTAGTGTTTTCATAATTAATTTATTCTGATTTGTTTTCCTACTCTTGAGGCTTTTCGGAAGCGTCCCCTTTGAAATGTTTGGTCATTGTTGTTTTAAAAATCAGGCAACTAGCAATCCATTTTTGTTGGAATGCTTCATTGTTGGTGGGTGTAATAGTCGCATAGTGGACTACTCAAGTCTAACAGTGGGAGCTTGCTTTAAGTTCCCACTGTTTTTTGGGAATATTTTTTTGCCAATTAGTTGAATATCAGCGCCTGCTAAATTATCAGTTCTGAATTCGCAATTGTTCAGTATTTAAGAAGTTAGAAAGTGGACGCTGGAAGCTCGCTATCGCAGAGTGACCGGATGTATTCTGTGATCTATTATGCGCAGAGGAGCACGAAACAACACTATTGTTCTCAAAGGTTTTCTATCTGCGCTTACATTCTCTGTTAGTCGTTCCCTATATATTCTTCTGCCAATAATTGTTCGAAGAAGGCTCCGATGTTATTTTGCTTATCTACAAAATGTAGTTCCAACATCCAATGCCTCTTGTTGCCATGCTTGTCGGATTGAAGTATATCATCATGATTATCGGGATGTACATCAAAGCATAAGTCATTGGGATCATCTGGTTGTTCGTGGGGAAACTTGCCTAGAATATGTCCAGCGATGGCGTTTCCAAATTCGTAACCATAACGATTTGCCAGGTCGGTGGCGTAATTGAAAAACTCCGCGCCAGTAAGTTTAGTTTGATTGTAATACCAAGCATTTCCTTCATACCAAGCAGTTTCAACAGCTTCTCTTATTTTGATTTTTAGGGGATCATTACCCAAAACATAGGTTCGACCGAGATCCGCTTCCCAACCATCAAACACTGGATGAAAATCAAAAAATAGTATATCATCGTCCTTGATTGCCAAATCTGTCGGATTTGAGGCATACGGTTGAAGAGTATTTAGTCCAGTTCTTACTATTTTTTTGCCCCAATG
>JBDSUZ010000097.1:0-10923 GCA_039927395.1 Saprospiraceae bacterium
TTAATGCGTCGTACGGATCGGAAGCGAATTGGATTTGGTCCCCAAAAATCGATTCAACATGATGCATAGCTTCAGGATCATATGCCCTGATCTTAGCTCCTGCGTCTAATAATTCTTGTATAATGTAAAGGGCGGGCGCTTCGCGAATATCGTCCGTATTGGGCTTGAAGGCGAGGCCCCAGATTGCAATGGTTTTCCCTTGGAGATCATTGCGGAAGTACTTCTTGATTTTGTCGGCGAGCAGTATTTTTTGCCTTGAATTAACGGCCATGACCGATTCAAGGATCGAAAAAGTATAGCCATTATCTTGCGCGGTCTTGGCCAAGGCCTGTACGTCTTTTGGAAAGCATGAACCTCCATATCCAACACCGGGAAACAAAAAGCGCTTTCCAATGCGGGCATCAGAACCCATGCCCATGCGCACTTGGTCGACATCAGCATCAAGGTGTTCGCATAGATTAGCAATCTCGTTCATAAACGAAATACGCGCGGCCAGATACGCATTTGCTGCATATTTGGTCATTTCTGCCGAGCGCTCATCCATATAAAGTATAGGATTGCCTTGACGCACAAAAGGCTCGTATAATTCGTGCATGATCTTTTGAGCACGCTCTGATTTTGTTCCAATCACCACGCGATCGGGCTTCATGAAATCATCGACAGCGACACCTTCTCTCAGAAATTCGGGATTAGACACTACATCAAACAAACCTGGGTCGGCATTCTTTGCAATTTGCTTCCAAACTAATTCCGAGGTCCCCACGGGCACTGTGCTTTTGTCCACAACGACGGTATAGTCCTTAATTAGGTGGCCCAATTCTTCAGCAACGCCAAGTATGAAGCTCAAATCCGCAGAACCATCGCCTCCAGGAGGAGTTGGCAATGCAAGAAATATCAATCGACAGCGAGATATTGCTTCAGATAGATCAGTAGTAAAATGAAGCCGCCCTTGCTTGATATTGCGCTCAAACAACAATTCAAGTCCAGGTTCAAATATGGTTATTTGACCAGATTTGAGCTTGTTGATTTTTTCTTCGTTGATGTCCACGCATATAACTCTGTTGCCTGTCTCGGCAAAACAGGTTCCCGTGACCAAACCAACATAACCTGTTCCTACTACTGCTATATCCATTGTTGAAATACTTGTGTCTTCATAAAGCCCGGATTATACATCGTAATTTAGCACTGGCGCCAACCAGCGTTCAACTACAGAAACTTGCATGTCCTTGCGTCGGGCGTAATCTTCAATTTGATCTTTTGCAATATTTCCCAAACCAAAATAATGAGATTGTGGGTGCGAGAAATACCAACCACTGACAGCTGCTGTTGGATACATTGCCATACTTTCAGTCAGCGTAATTCCAGTATTCTTTTCTACTTCCAGTAGATCGAATAGCAAGCTCTTTTCGGTATGGTCTGGACATGCTGGATAGCCAGGGGCTGGACGGATACCCATATATGCTTCGTCAATTAATGCCTCATTGCTCAAGGCCTCATTTTCTGCGTAGCTCCAGAACTCCTTTCTAACTCTCTCGTGCATTCGTTCAGCAAATGCTTCAGCCAATCGGTCAGCAAGAGATTTTATCATGATTGAATTGTAGACATCGTGGTCGGCATCGAATTCCTCGACTTTTTGGTCCAGGCCTATTCCGGTTGTAACCGCAAATCCCCCTATGTAGTCTTGTTTTCCAGACTTAAGAGGAGCTACAAAATCGCTAAGGCAGAAATTTGGTTGACCCGGAGCCTTTTGATTTTGCTGACGCAAATGGTGCAACTTGCTCAAGATTTCAGTGGGACGCAAAGGATCTGAAATGATGATGTCGTCGTGTTCGTCGGATTGAGCAGGAAAGAATCCAATGACACCATTGGCCTGGATCCACTTTTCAGCGATGATCTGATCTAACAATTTATTAGCCTCATCGTACAATTTGCTGGCTTCAATACCCACGAGGCTATCGGTCAGAATTGCAGGAAATTTGCCATGAAGTTCCCAACTTTGGAAGAAAGGTGTCCAATCAATATATGGTCTTAATTCGGCTAGGGAATAGTTTTCGAATTTCTGTACACCGAGGAATTTAGGTACTGGTGGCTGATAATCTTGCCAATCCATCGGCTTCTTATTGGCACGCGCCTCTCTCAAGGTCAAATAGCGCTTGCCTGATTGCCTGTTGAGGCGACTTTGTCTGATAGTGGTATATTCTGCCTTAGTCTTTGCTAGAAATTCTTCACGCAGACCGCTTTGCTCAGTAAGCAAAGTTCCCACTACGGCGACGCTTCTTGATGCGTCCAACACATGGATAACAGGCCCAGAATATTGTTGCTCGACTTTTACAGCCGTATGTGTTTTGGAAGTAGTTGCCCCACCGATCAAGAGAGGAATTGTAAAATGTTGACGCTCCATTTCGCGAGCGACATGGACCATTTCGTCAAGTGAGGGAGTGATCAATCCGCTTAGCCCGATGATATCAACATTGTGTTCCTGGGCAGCTTTGAGGATCTTATCGGCAGATACCATTACGCCCAAATCGATGATGTCATAATTATTACAACCGAGTACCACGCCCACGATGTTCTTCCCAATATCATGGACATCCCCTTTGACCGTAGCGAGCAATATCTTTCCTTTGGCTTTGCTGGTGGCGGTCTTTAGAGCCTCTATATGAGGCGTCAACCAGCCAACTGCTTTTTTCATAACCCTAGCACTCTTAACAACCTGGGGAAGAAACATTTTTCCCGCACCAAACAAGTCGCCAACAATACTCATCCCGGCCATGAGAGGACCTTCAATCACCGCGAGCGGGTCACCATACTTTTCGTAGGCTTCGGCCGTATCGACGTCAATGAAGTCTGTGATGCCCTTGACCAGGGCATTGCTCAGTCTGGATTCGACATCGTTTTCGCGCCAGCTCAAATCTTTTATCTGTTCCTTTCCTGCAGATTTGACTGTTTCGGCATATGATACAAGCGCTTCAGTGGCATTTTCGGTTCGATCAAATATCACGTCTTCTACCAAAGTCAGTAATGGCTCGCCAATGGATTCATATAGATCCAATTGTCCCGCATTTACAATACCCATATCCATCCCTGCCCTAGTGGCATGATATAGGAAGGCAGTATGCATCGCTTCGCGTACTTTTTCATTTCCTCTGAATGAGAAGCTGATATTGCTAACCCCTCCACTAATCTTTACGCCTGGACAAGTTTCCTTGATGAGGCGACTAGCTTCGATGAAATTGATTGCATATTGATTGTGCTCATCAATACCTGTGGCTATCGCAAATATATTTGGATCAAATATGATATCTGTTGGATCAAAGCCAACCTGCTCCACCAGGATCTTGTATGCCCTCTGGCAAATACTAACTTTTCGTTCGGTTGTGTCAGCCTGTCCGTCTTCATCAAATGCCATTACAACAGCCGCAGCGCCATATCTCCTGACCAGTTTGGCATGATGGATAAATGCTTCTTCGCCCTCCTTCATTGAGATAGAGTTGACGATCCCTTTGCCTTGTATGCATTTGAGGCCAGCCTCGATTACAGCAAATTTGGAAGAGTCGATCATGATAGGCAAGCGTGCGATATCGGGCTCTGACATGACCATATTGAGAAACTCCTTCATGGCCAATTCAGAATCCAACATGCCTTCATCCATATTGACATCAATCACTTGCGCTCCGCCTTCGACTTGGTCCCGTGCTACCGCCAAGGCATCTTCGTATGCCCTCTCTTTGATAAGGCGCGCAAATTTCTTTGATCCAGTCACGTTGGTGCGTTCACCAATATTGACGAAATTCATGTCGGGACGCATTATCAAAGGCTCAAGGCCACTGAACATGCTTAGGCCTGATGACTGGGCAACAATTCTTGGTTTGATCCCTTCCACGCCTTCGGCCATCGCCCTAATGTGATCTGGTGTGGTGCCGCAACAACCACCGATGATATTGACAAATCCACTGGACGCAAAGTCACGGATATAACCTTTCATCTCCTCGGCCATCTGATCGTATTCGCCCATTTCATTAGGCAAACCTGCATTTGGATAGGCGCTGACAAAACATGTGGCGATTGAAGACAATGACTCAAGGTGGGGACGCATTTCCTGAGCACCAAGAGCGCAGTTGAGACCCACGCTTAACAAAGGCATATGGCTGACAGAAATATAAAATGCCTCTACAGTCTGTCCGGATAGGGTTCTACCCGAAGCATCGGTAATTGTACCAGATATCATCAGGGGCAAGCGCGTACCGATCTCTTCCTGCAATTTTTCAATTGCAAATATTGCAGCTTTACAATTAAGGGTATCAAAAACGGTTTCTACCAGAAACAAATCGACGCCGCCTTCAAACAATCCTTTAGCCTGTTCGTGATATGCCATCACCAAATCGTCGAAGTCAACCGATCTGAATCCTGGATTATTGACATCAGGTGATAATGAGGCCGTGCGATTAGTGGGTCCGATCGCTCCTGCTACAAAACGAGGCTTGCCCGGATTTTGCAGCATAAATTTATCTACGGCAGCCCTAGCAACTTTGCCTGCCTCCAGATTGAGCTCAAAAGCTAGATCTTGCAATGAATAATCTGCTTGGGAAATCCTATTTGCATTGAAAGTATTAGTCTCAATAATATCAGAGCCCGCTTGCAGATAAGCTGTGTGAATGGCTTCGATAATTTGGGGCTGGGTGATCACCAATAGATCGTTGTTGCCCTTGAGATCGCTGGCATAATCCTTAAATCGCTCTCCTCTATATCCCGCTTCATCCAATTGATATTCCTGGATCATGGTGCCCATGGCACCATCTAACACTAGTATGCGTTCACGAGCAATATCGAATAATGGATGTTGTATAAGTTTTGGCATAAATGTGGCGCAAAATTACAGGAACTTTCCTTCAATCTGGCAGAGAAATGAAACAGGAAACCTTGACCTATGTTCAGATTAGGCCAAATGGTGCATCAATTGGCCAAGAGAAATCAGAAAATAGAATCTATGAATCCTCCCTGTCGTGGTAAATCGTAGCTATGAGATCTTTGTATTTCTCAAGAATTACCCGGCGCTTTAATTTCAGTGTAGGAGTCAATTCAGACAAAGAACCGTCAGGTTTGCTTGCCTCCCAGAGCTCGGTTACGAGTACAAATTTCTTGATTTGCTCTACCTTGTTGAAGCGAGGGTTGAAGCGGTTGATGATGTCTTGATAAAGCTCTTTGACCTTAGTGTTGAGCACGATGTCGGTTAATTTATCTGCGCTAATGCCATTTTGTTGACACCAGGTCTTGAGAGTTGTCAGTGAGGGAACAATTAGGGCAGATACAAATTTTCTGTCATCGCCTACCAACATGATATTGTCAACAAGAAAATCCTCTTTTAATGCAGCTTCAATTGGAGCAGGAGCCACATATTTGCCCCCTGAAGTTTTGAATAACTCCTTCTTGCGATCAGTAATTTTTAGAAATTGGCCACCATTGGGACCGACCACCATTTTTCCAATATCGCCAGTGAGCAGCCAACGTACTCCATCTTTTACCCTAATTACTTCCTCCGTCTTGTCAAGAGCTTTGTAATATCCCATCATGATATTGGGGCCAGCTGCAAGAATCTCTCCTTCGCCGGCAGCGTAGATTCCGTCGGATGTATCTATCGTCACCGACACGTCTAGCACCGCTTTTCCCACCGTTCCTAGTAGAGCCTCATGGGCTTCATAATGATTCACGGTAATTCCAGGTGACGCCTCCGTCAATCCATAGCCTTCTCTTATTGGAATACCAGCAGCGCTAAATACCCTAACAATTTTCTCAGGGCAGGCTGCAGCACCAGTAAAAACTCCAATTAGCTCACCCCCTAGGGCCTTTCGCCATTTAGAAAAGATCAATTTATCTGCAATTTTCCATTTCAAAGCCTCTAGGCCAGAAGGTTTGTAATCAAAATAGTATTTGTCGGTCAGCTTAAGTGCCCAGAAAAAAAGTGGCTTCTTTGGCCAACTAAGATTCATTCCTTTCTGATAGATTCTGTCAAAAACCTTCTCTAACAACCTAGGGACAGTGGTAAAAAAATGCGGCTTAACAGTGACCAAATCACCGTCCTCGCCTCCCAGATTGTCGATGCCTACGTAATGTACATTTAGCCCCATATCCATAGCCACATAAGTCTTGACCTTTTCAAAAATATGGCACAATGGTAAGAAACTCAATGTGCGATGTCCTGCATGTAGAGGCAAAAGTGAGCGAACAGAATGAATATTACTGAGGATGTTGAAATGGCTCAGCATCACTCCTTTAGGCACTCCAGTAGTACCTGAGGTGTAAATAATAGTGCTCAGATCTTCAGTTTGAATGGACTCACTCACGGTATCAATTAGCTCTGAACTGGGATCCCCAAACATCGATTTCCAGTAGTTAGTATCCTCAGACTCCTGAAAGCAGAAGATCTTTTGAAGCCCGGGAATTTGATCTTGTAATGCACTAACCGTGTGGTATAACTCTTTAGTGCCACAGAATAAATAGCGAATTTCGGCATGATTGAAGATGAAGACAAACTCCTGATTGCTTATTGTTGAATAGACGGGCACAACCACCGCAGCAGATTGCTGAATTCCCAAATCGGTGACTAGCCATTCGACCTGATTTTCTGCTACCACCATTCCAACCTTCTCTCCTGGCTGAATTCCGAGATTGATCAAACCGGCTGCGACAGATCGCGAGAGTTGCACGATATCGCTTGAACTATAGCTTTTCCATATCTCGGATTCCCTTTGTGAATAGGCTTTTGGCTGGAAATTGTTTTTCTCCTGAATATATGCCAGATCGAATAAGCGGCGTGGGGATTGTGGAGTCATCTGCAATTCTAAATTGTGAGCTGTGTAGGTAAAAATACAGCAAACAAATTAGAAATCTATGAAGCGGTGATTATCTGAAAAAATGCGGGCGGAAGCAGTTATTAGCCAAAGCATTCAACTTCGATCAGCTGTGAGATGTACCCTTATCTTAATTATGTCAGTTATCAGTTGGTCTTTGGCAGTGTTGATTGCTCCGGATCTAAATTTAATGCCCCAGTCGGTTCGGTTGATTTCAAATTCTGAACTATTGATTTCCACTTTTCCACCTTTTTCCTTGATGGTGGCATGTAGTTGCACCGTTCTTCCTATGCCTTTAAGCACTAGGGTGCCAGAGATCTTGTGAGTATAATCGACTAAACCTGCCACACGATCAACATTGATTATCTTAAATATTGCAACAGGATATTTATCGGCATCGAAAAAATCAGGGGATTTCAAATGCGTTTCGAGATCAATTTTTTTATCGACGCTCATATCCAAAGCTTGTAGCGATTTCATATCGATAAGAAAGGTTCCACCTTGAAACATCGAATCGACATACAATAAGTCTCCCTTTCCAATTTGGACAGTTCCATGATGCTTAGAGACCAAACTGGATCCTTCCCAATATAACTGGCCTTCGGTCATTGGAACTACAACAGTATCTCTTCTAGCACCTTCAATATTGACGACGGCCTGACCCTTTGTGACGCTTTCCGTTTTTTCAGAATTGCAGGCGACACCTAATAAAACAGTGAAGAATATGAGACAAAGAAAATCAAGTCGGAATCGGTTCATAATAGGCATATTTTGGCCAAGAGGGTTGAGTTTCATAATGGTCCGATTTAGTGCTTGGAATTAGAAGGAATGTATCTCATAGGATTTTCGAGCGAAAGATCCTTTAAGTAGAGCACCATTTCAGACATTGTCTGAAATATATTAATAAATCTGCAGGTACTGATTTCTTGAAATGCAATTTGTTCGCCGCTGATAAAAATCTGGATCCCTGGACTTACCTTATGAGCTTCGAGGACATAACTTTTTGGTGAGGCTGCTTGATTTTCCTGCTGAAAGGTCAAGATATAATCTGGATGTTGCAATATGCATGCTTGGCGCAGGTCTTCTAACGCAACATTGCAGCCAATATTGACCACTTGATATCCCTGTACTCTGAGGATGTAGTGCAGATATAGAACACTGAGTTCCTTTGTATCTTCTAATGGAAGAAACAGTAAGAATTTCTTGAAATGGGTGTTGTTCTTTTCTCCCAATTGGTCTATCGCGGCACATATTTTTTGCCTGATTAGTAGACCAATGAATTTCTCCTGGACAGGGTGAATCGAGCCGGTAATCCAGAGGACATTTAACTTTGAAAGGAAGGGAAGGATGACATTTTCAATCGTTTTTTCGAATCCCATCTGGATCAGATTGCGATTAAATATCCTGTCAAACTTATATCCGTCCATTTCCACTAAAGCGATGGTTAAAGCATCTAGTTGGCCGTCTTTGTCGTAGTTTTCGATTGAATCCTCAGCCGCCTCCTGTGCTATATCACTAGGGTCCATTTGAGCAATTCGAGAGATTTTGTAACCTTTTCTGTTGAGATTGGCCACATTGATTAGCAACTTCACATCATCATCCTGATAAAATCGAATATTGCTAGTTGTCCGCTGTGGGTTTATGATATGATACCGCTTTTCCCAAATACGAATGGTGTGGGCCTTGACACCGGTCATTTTTTCTAAATCCTTAATGGTATAATTGGCCAAAACACAAAACTTAATGAGAAAACCTACAATACAAATCAACAAATTGAAAGCCTAGTCATCTCAAGGCTTAGCCAGGCATTTATCGCCAGCTTCAACCTCAGCTATCAAAGTTAAAACCAAATAAGTGCCATTTAGTTGAACGCTTTGCCTCAAATAGAGTTAATGTAGCAGTTTGTAATTGCAGATTGCCAAACAAGGCCCACAAAATCTGTCATAGAGTAACGAAAGCAACATTATTATGAACATAAACTCAAACAGATGCGAATTGGCATAGTTTGTTATCCCACCTACGGAGGAAGCGGTGTAATTGCTACAGAACTGGGTTTGGCCTTGGCCAAGAAAGGGCATCAGGTCCATTTCATCACCTATAAGATTCCTGCCCGACTAAATGGCTTCCAAGAGAATGTGTTCTTTCACGAAGTAGTCGCGACCAACTATCCGCTATTCGAGTTTACGCCTTATGACTCCGCACTTGCCAGCAAATTGGTGGATGTAGTCAAACACGAGAGGTTGGAGATTCTACATGTTCACTATGCCATTCCACATGCCGCGGTAGCTTATCTAGCAAAGCAAATTTTGCTAACCGAAGGCATCTACATTCCAGTCATAACCACATTGCATGGCACTGATATTACATTAGTTGGCAAGGATAGGGCAATGGCTCCTGTAGTGACATTTAGCATCAATAAAAGTGATGGCGTTACCGCCGTTTCAAATAGTCTTAAGCAGGAGACTTTGGACCTGTTTCCCATAACGCAGGAAATCAAAGTCATCCACAACTTTATAGATTTCAAGCGCTTTCAGCGACTGGATAAAGACCATTTTCGCAAGGCTATAGCCCCAAATGGTGAAAAGATAATCACGCACACCTCCAATTTCAGGAGGGTAAAGAGAGTAGAAGATGTAGTTGAAGTATTTCGCATTATCTCGGCACAGTTGCCTGCCAAATTACTATTGATTGGTGACGGGCCGCAGCGCCAAGTTCTGGAGGACATGTGTCGGAACTATAATATCTATGATCAGGTGCGATTTTTGGGAAAACAAGACGCTATCGAGGAGCTATTGGCAATTTCCGACTTATTCATAATGCCCTCCGAGTCGGAAAGTTTTGGTTTAGCCGCACTCGAAGCAATGGCTTGTGAGGTACCTGTCATATCGACCAATGTAGGAGGCATTCCAGAGCTGAATATTCACGGAGTAACTGGCTACCTGAGTAAAGTCGGTGACGTGCAAGATATGGCGGCAAATAGCCTGAGGCTGTTGAACGACGAAACGCTCTTTGAAACCTTTAGAGCAAATGCCTTGACGCAGGCCAAGAGATTCGACATACATCAGATACTGCCTATATACGAAGCATACTACGAAGAGGTTATTGAAAAAGCAAAAGACCTAAAGCCTTGTTGCTAGCATCAAGGGGCTAGTTTATGAACAGGATTTTTGCAATAGCCGCATCAGGTTTGTCGATCAACAGTTCTGCTGTGCTGAAAACCAAATATACCCCTGAAGCGGCTCTCTTACCGGACAAATCGCTGCCATACCAAATGGCCTGACCCCCTACTGCTTTGGTCTCAAACACCAGACGACCTGTGATGTCGGTAATCTTGACATTAGAATTGGATGCTAGCCCTTTGATTGCAATGGGGCCATCATAATCTGGTTTTACGGGATTGGGATATACGAGAATATTTGCATCTATATGAAAAATGCCTCCTTCTGTTGCTTCCCCTTTATAGCTCACCATCCCCTTATCAGTAGCTATGAAAACCTCTCCATTCTTGTTGTTGATACCAATTTTTTGAATCGTATTGTCAAATAATGGGCTATTATCCGTTGTAAATTTGTGGATCTGTTGTTCTCCACTAGCAGACTGTACATAAACTCCTGTAGTGGAACCAAACCATTTGCGATTGCCGCCATCGACGGCGATTGTTCTGATATCTTCGCCGTCGAGTAATAAAGCTGGAATTCCGCCTTCTACAACTCTTCGCTGAGAGCCTTTACAAGAACTATCAAACACATTGCTGCCACATTCAAATACAAAAGGTCCGGCATCAGTACCTATCCAAACCGCACCATCGAGATCTACAGTGAGGCAATTAATCGTATTAGATGTTAATACCGAATTGCCAGTGTTGATAAATCGTACTTTGTCGTCGGTAGTAGAATTGAAATCATCACCTTCGTTAAATACCATTACTCCTCCACTATTACCCTGCACGATAAACCATTTGTTGTCTTGCTGATCGACAACAACTTGAAATAGATTGGTCTGCGTCACCGGCTTGAAGCTCTGCCAACTCCCATCAGCTTTCCTAACAGAAATAGGCCTCGGTGCCGCAAAATTG
>JBDSUZ010000098.1:0-4422 GCA_039927395.1 Saprospiraceae bacterium
AAGAGTGTATGGACTTGCCTACGGAGCATACAATGTAAAAGATTATGCCAATGCGCTTGCCGCTCTGGACTATATCATATTCGAAAAAGGAAAAGGGTCATCGCTCTACTTCGATGCGATGAAACTATCGCTGAGGGCCAGGAGAGAACAGATTACAGAGGACTATGTATTTACGATAGAGGAATTGCTTCCCCTAGATTCCACTTATGAGAAATTTATCAATGAATTGGGCCGCAATAATCGAACTGCGCCATTTATGCTCGAACAGGCTGATCTGCAGGGTCGATATCTCAATAATATACCGAAGGGAATTGCACTACTTGAAGAACTATTACGCCTTGGAGGGGTTGCTCCAGAGACACAAGGCCAGGCCAAATTGATGTTAGGCGATTACCAGTTGATTTTGGGCGAAGAATGGGAAGCGACGCTGCTCTATTCGCAGGTTGATAAGGAATTCAACGAAGGTCCGCTGGGAGAAGATGCGAGATTTCGCAACGCCAAATTGGCTTATTATCAAGGTGATTTTGAATGGGCGCAAGCCCAGTTTGATATCCTCAAATCGGCAACTTCCAAAGTAATTTCAAATGATGCTATTGATCAATCGGTATTCATCATGGAAAATATGGGTCTCGATACTGTCGAAACACCCATGTTGATGTACGCGGAAGCAGAATTGCTGGTATTTCAACACAAATATTCTGGAGCATTTGCCAAGTTGGATTCCATCCGCCAACTCTATCCAAAGCATGAATTGGAAGATGATATACTTTACCTTGAAGCGCACACCGATGTACTGTTGAAAGACTATGCGAACGCGGAGACAAATTTCACCAAGGTATTTACAGATTACAAAGACGAAATCAGGGCCGATAATGCTTTATTTGAGCTTGCGGAACTTTATGAGAACCAACTGAACGATCCCGAAAAGGCCAAAGTTTTGTACGAAAAACTCTTCATAGACTTCACCAATAGCACGCTCGCTACCGAAGCACGCAAGCGATTTAGAGTGCTGCGTGGAGATGCCATTCAATAGCCCGCATTTTCCGAATTAGAATTCGTGTATCACCTGATTTCTTAGTAGATCCTCCATCGTCTCCCGTTGACGTATCAAGTAATGCTTACCCTCGTGAATCAACACTTCAGCCGGCCTGAATCTGGAATTGTAATTGGATGACATTGAAAAGCAATATGCCCCAGCATTCTTGAAACAAAGCACATCATCAGGATGAATCTCTGGCAATACTCGATTGCTAGCAAATGTATCCGTTTCACAGATGTATCCCACGATATTGTATATACGAGGTTTACCCTCCGGGCGCGACACGTTGAGCATTGAATGATAGGCTCCATAAAACATCGGTCTGATCAGGTGATTTAGTCCCGAATCTACTCCTGCAAATACCGTAGAAGGCGTTTGCTTAATAACATTGGTAGTCACAAAAAAGTATCCGCTGTCACTAACTAGGAATTTTCCCGGTTCAAAATACAATTTCAACGAACGGCCGTATTCCTTGCAAAATGCATTAAATCGTTGTGAAAGAATGCTGCCCAATTCAACGATATCGGTATATACATCATCGTCTTTGTAGGGCACCTTCAAGCCGCTTCCAAAATCGATAAATTCGAGGTCAGGAAATTTGCGGGCCAAGTCAAATAAGATATCCGAAGCCAAAGTAAATACACCCGAATCCAGAATATCCGAACCTGAATGCATGTGGAGGCCATTGATTTTCAAATTCAAAGTCTTCACAAGGCGCTCCACCAAAGGCATTTGGTAGATTGAAATGCCAAATTTGGAATCAATATGACCTACGGAAATCTTGTCATTTCCACCAGCCATCAAATGCGGATTGATTCGTATGCAGATTTTGGTATCTGGATAATGATGCCCGATATATTCAAGGGTCTCGATATGGTCAATATTGACCTGAACTCCCAAGGCAATGGCCATTTCCATCTCTGCCGTGCTGACACAATTCGGAGTATAAAGTATGTTTTCCGGTTTAAATCCGGCTTCAAGCCCCAACCAAATCTCTTGTATCGAAACTGTATCCAAGCCTGTTCCCCATTGATTCAATAGCTTAAGGATATTGATATTGTTGAGCGCCTTGCAGGCAAAATGAATACCCAATTGCGGCACATCGAATGCCGCATTGAGGGCATCTAATTGGCGCTTGATAATCGCCGAATCGTAAATATATAAGGGAGTCTGGTACTCCGCACACAAATCCAGTACATCCAGGTCTTGGATGTAATATCTGCCGTTAATTTTTTCCATATTTGATCGTTGAGGGGCAAAGGTAATGAATGGAGTTTGCGAAGTTTGCGAAGTTTGGGGAGTTTGGGGAGTTTGCGAAGTTTGCGAAGTTTGTAGGGTACAAAGCGATCCTGCCACGCTCTTACTTTTCCAAAGTTTGAAACTTTGGAAAAGTATATCGGCTGACTCCAGATTCTCGCCAAACTTCCCTATCGACCGCCCACATAATTGCGCAAAATCCGTTTGCTAGGCCACGCAAAGCATTGCGTTTCTGCAATTCTTTTAAATAAATATTTTCGAAATGCAAGAAAGGAAGGTCGCGACCTTCCCTACAAGTTCCGTTTTCGGAATCGGCATTCATTCGCACGACCACGCAAAGCATTGCAGTGCTACAACGTTGCCAAGTAAACCTTCTCGTGATAACAAGCACGCGCATAAGATCTTATACGCCTATCCGTATCTGATCAAAATTGCCGACAATTGGGCCAAGCTTCCTTTTTGTAGAGGCGTTGCATGCAACGTCTCTACAAAAATCTGATTCTTTTGATTTCCCACTCTCTTCCTATCTTTACTTCATGTACAAGACCTTTCTCAAGCCCCTACTATTTAGGTTAGATCCGGAATTTGCGCACAAATTATCGATGTCCTTGTTCAAGCTGGCTTTGGTGATACCGGGCTTTGGAGCACTACTGCGATATTGGTACAAGTTAGAGCACCCTAGTCTAAAAGTACATCTGATGGGCCTGGATTTTGTCAATCCTGTGGGTCTAGCAGCTGGGTTTGATAAAGAAGGAAAATATTACAAAGCCATGCACCATTTGGGCTTTAGCCACGTGGAAATTGGGACCGTAACACCGATTGCGCAAGAGGGAAATGAAAAACCACGGCTATTTAGGTTGCCCCAGGATGAAGCGTTGATCAATCGCATGGGCTTCAACAATGCAGGAATGGACTTGATCGCAAAAAGACTTAGTCGCAAAAGACCAAAAGGCCTGATCGTGGGCGGAAATATTGGAAAGAATAAGAATACTTCAAACGATCAAGCTTGGGCTGATTATGAGCGCTGTTTTAATGCCTTATATCCTGTAGTGGACTATTTTGTAGTCAATGTGAGTTCTCCCAACACACCCAATCTGAGAGAATTGCAAGAAAAGGAACCACTGCAAAATCTCTTGAGCAGGCTTCAAAATCTCAATAAGACCAAGGTCAAGCCAAAGCCTATCCTACTCAAAATAGCCCCAGACCTCAATCAGCATCAAGTCGATGACATCATCGAAATTGCGGAAGCAACTAAGATCGCTGGTCTCATCGCAAGCAATACCACGATCGAAAGAAATCATTTGCAATGCGATCCTGAAAGACTCGCTGAGATCGGTGCTGGAGGACTGAGCGGCAAGCCATTGTGCGAACGCTCAACTCAGATGATCCGTTATTTGCGCAAGCACCTGCCTAAACCATTTGTAATCATCGGTGTGGGTGGAATTCAGGATCCCATCGATGCAATTGAAAAAATGCATGCAGGAGCAGATCTGGTCCAGATCTACACTGGACTCATATACGAAGGACCTTCAATGGTCAGTAGAGTTCTGAAAGAAATGGCGAATTCTCCTTTGATTTGAGCTCCATTACATTATTCCATTTTTGGGAACTTTTTTGATATAATTGCATTGAAAACTATATACAATTTCAATTATGCAGACAGAAGAAATTCTAAAGGAGGTTAGTAACCTTTCCAATGCAGGTAAGATTCATCTAATAGAGGAGATAATAAAGTCTATAAGTGAGTCTGATGAAGCAAGCAATATGGAACAAGCTGCTGAATTACTATACAGTGACTATGTAAATGATAATGATCTGACTGCTTTTACCGCCTTAGATTGCGAGGACTTTTATGAAACAAAGTGAAATTTGGATGGTTGATTACGACCCATCAAATAATCAGAGCGCAGCGTTTTAATCAAATCATCTTCGCGCTGCGACCTTTTCAACTAAACAACTCAACGACTAATCGACTAAACAGAGCGCAGCGATTTCGAATCGATAATTGTCATTTGAGTCTTTAATGTCATTCAAATTGTCATTTGGAGATAGGGGCTTCGTACCATACAAACTTCGTCAGGGTTTGAAACCACTGACGAAGTCGCTTCCTACTTTTTTGAGGATTG
>JBDSUZ010000099.1:0-1627 GCA_039927395.1 Saprospiraceae bacterium
TTGATTTTGACTTGGCGGACCGCTACAATTTTTGGTCAGGAATTTTGGGAGGAACCTTCCTATTTCTAGCATATTTTGGAACTGACCAATCGCAAGTTAGTCGCTATCTGTCAGGTAAGTCTTTATCCGAAAGTCGACTCGGACTCCTGATGAATGGACTGATCAAGATACCAATGCAGCTAGCTATCCTATTTTGTGGCGTACTTCTCTTTGTTTTCTTTCAATTTCATAGACCGCCACTGCATTTCAACAATGCAAATGAGCGGAAGGTCAAGACTTCGGAATTTTCAAATCAATATGCTGTTTTGGAGAAGGAAAATGAGCGAATATTTGAAATAAAGAAAGAGGCTATTGGCCAATACTTGAATGCTGAAGCAAAAGACAATCGTGCTGAATCTGCAAAATATCTGGCTGAGGTCAACGGAATGATTCTGGCAGATAAGGATAATCGTCGTGATGCAAAGGGGCTGATATTGCGCTCAAATCCAAAAGCCGAACTCAAGGACACGGATTACGTGTTCATAAACTATATTATTAACTATCTGCCAATCGGCTTGATTGGGCTACTACTAGCAGTCATTTTCTCAGCCGCCATGTCATCAACTTCCTCTGAGATCAATGCCTTGTCGACAACGACCGTTGTAGATTTGTATAGACGATTTTTGTACAAGAGCGGGACGGATTTACATTATCTCAGGGCATCAAAATGGTTCACACTAATGTGGGGTGTCGTCGCATTGTGCTTTGCGATGACAGCCAGTCTATTTGAAAATCTAATACAAGCAGTAAATATTGTAGGATCAATATTTTATGGCACTATCCTCGGAATTTTCATGACCGCATTCTTCTTGAAATCTGTAGGCGGCAAAGCGGTATTCTGGGCGGGAGTCTTGACCGAATCAATGGTGCTCTACCTCTATTTTGGCGCTTACACGGATAAGATCGGCTTCCTTTGGCTCAATATGATCGGCTGTGTTGGAGTGATGGTTTTTAGCCTTTTGTTAAATCTGATTCTAAGACAAGATCCCAAAGCTGCAACAACTTAAGGGCTTAAACTAAAAAAGGCATTCACCTCGCGGTAAATGCCTTGGATATCATCAAAAACTGCTTGAAACTACTTCATAGTTGACCAAGCCTGAATATTCTTTTCGTTCATTTTGACATATTCATTGTTGCCTTCAATCTGGGCGATTTCCTTCGATTTCTGAGCAGTTGCAATTGCACCTTTCTTGTCGCCTAGGTCCGCTTGAATCTCAGATTTAAGCTTTAAGATCCAAAATTTATCACCTCCTTTAGCAAGAGCTTGATTAACCCAATCAAGCGCCACTTTTTTGTCTTTGCCACTCTCAAAGTAATATCTACCCGCTGAATAATAGTCATTGGCCACAGGGCCTTCCATGGTCTTCTTGATGGCAGCCTCAACTTTGGTGTCAACATCAACTATAAAAGGAATTAGCACCGAAGTATTTTCCCATTGAATGTTGAGATCAGCACCTGTTGCAGTCATATTCTGAACACCAATTGTAAATGTCTCAGTCATGAAAGGAGACTTAATTGGCTCAATCATCACACGAAGTGCATCATCAGCAGCATTGTAGTCTTTTCCTCCAGTTCCCCAATACGTGGT
>JBDSUZ010000100.1:0-2589 GCA_039927395.1 Saprospiraceae bacterium
CCTAAGTGATTCTATGGCGTTAGTATCGTCGATCAATCGACGATGTGAGCGATCTTGAATCCAAGCCCATTGATCGATTAGCAAATCCCTTACCAGTTCCGCATATCGCTCCATCTTAAATTCAATATTTCCCGCCACTAAAGTCAGATAGGCATCAAACTCAATTGGCTTGAAAGATCCCAAGGTTTGCTGTGGTCCTTGCTTCCCATGAAATTCGAGTGTCGCATCTGGAAACATTTCTTGCAGCTCCTCCAAATGTTCTAATTTCATCAATCCGTGAATACGGATTTTGACTGGGACCCACTCATAAAGGGTAATATCCCCATGCTCAAATTGAAGCCTCATTTCCTGATGATCCAAGAGTTTAGGTTGATTGAATCCATGGTAAAAATTGACCGGATGGCCGTCATATAGAACGATGGCCTGCACTCGGTCGGTAATCTGTGGCCATCCCGCACGTTGCAATTCGAAAGCGTGCATCAATTCGCCAGTTCCAAACCAGCCGCTAAACATATCGAAGAAATGCACAGCATGTTCGATAAATATTCCGCCGCTCTTGGCTTCGTCCCAAAACCAATGGCTCGGCACCAAAGCTTGATCACTGGCATAATTTTCAAAAAATCCATGCACAAAATTTCCCAACCATGCTTGATCAACAATTGCCTTCACTTTCAAGTAAAGAGGATTGTATCGCTGCATCAGATTGACGACATAAAGCAGTTGATTCTCACGGGCATAAGCCGCTAGTTCTTCGGCTTCAGCTGTATGCAGCGCCGCTGGCTTTTCGCAGATCACGTGTTTGCCTGCTTCCAATGCCAACTTGGAGTGTTGATAATGCAGATGAGGTGGAGTGCCGATATAAATCAAATCGATCAGCGGGTTGGACAACATCGCCTCGTATTCAACATATTGTGTGGCTCCAAGCTCATGGGCTAATTGATTAGCAGCATCTTGATTTATATCGCATACTCCAAGTACTTTGACTCCATCGATGGCCATATAGGTCCTAGCAGCAAAGCTTGCGAATCCTCCTGCTGACAGCACGCCAATGTTCAATTTTGCTTTATCCTGGCTCATAAGCTGAATTTCATAGGAAATAGGTAGTTGCTCAAGTAATATCAAAAAAATAGCCGGTTCCTTGTGAGAACCGGCCATAAAAATTGTATTCAGTAATTGCTCAATTTCTTACTTCAAGCAATTGTGTTTGAATTTGGTTATCGGCATTCACAATAGTGACTGCATATGTTCCTGATTGTAGTGATGGTACATCAATTTCCAATTTATGTCCCAATGACATATTAACCAGTTGTTGATGAATTCTCCTTCCTTGTAGATCATGGATATAAGCAGTTGCCATACCGTCAAAATTACCAGTGCAGTTGATGTACACTTTACCTTTGGTAGGATTAGGGAAAATCTCAAAATCTAAGTCATTAGATTCTGCAATTTGCAATTGATTATCAACCGATCTGGTCAAACCAGTTTTGGAAGATTTCACTCTCAGTATTCCACCATTTACCGTGATAGTATAGTCTTCAACTTCACCGTTGAATCCATTGTCACATGGTCCATTGTATGTAATCGGAACTGTTCCAAGTTTCATTGAAACGCGCATGCGCAAACCTTGCCCTTGTACCGCTCCATTTGGAATTACAATATTAGCTGGGCTAACATTACCATTCGCTGAAGCAGTTGCCACGTTCTCACCTGCATCGTTAAAGTCACCATCGCGGTTATAATCGATCCAGACTTTCCATGCAAACGAAACAGGGACTCCTACTATGATAGATGGATACAAAGTCAATTTGTAAGCAGCATTTGCATCAACATTTGTATTGATAGCAGTGTAATTACCATATCCATTATTGTTGTTGGATAAGTTATTGAGCACTGTAGTATTGTTGCTTACTTTCTGCATTTTGATTTGCTTGATAAACTTGTTGCCAGGAGCACCACTACCAGAGCTTGCACAATATGAGATAACACAACCTTCATCAACTACGCCATCGCAGTTATTATCGATTTCATCTCCACAAATCTCAGTTGCGCCAGGGTTGATAGCGCCATTACCATCGTCACAGTCAGTGTCGTCACTCACATAGCCTTCAGGTGCTGTACATGCATCAATGCTATTGCTTTCATCACCATAACCGTCGTCGTCTGTATCGGCATAGAAAGTTGATTGAAGTTCTTCATCTATAGCACCGTCACAATCGTCATCTTTATCGTTACATACTTCAGTAGCACCCGGATGGACATCACCGTCGTTGTCGTCGCAATCGGTATCGTCCGTGACATATCCCTCAGGTAGATTACAGGACTGGACCGACACTTCCTCATCACCATAACCATCACCATCAGCATCAGCATAATAAGTCGTTTGACCAACTATTCCAGGATCGCTATCATCTGTCAGACCGTCGCAATCGTCATCAATGCCGTTACAAACTTCCGTTGCACCTGGATTGACAGCAGCATTACCATCGTCACAGTCAGTGTTGTCACTTACATAGCCTTCAGGCGCAGTGCATGCATCAATGCTATTGCTTTCATCACCATAACCGTCGTCGTCTGTATCGGCATAGAAAG
>JBDSUZ010000101.1:0-5628 GCA_039927395.1 Saprospiraceae bacterium
TATAGCACCAATTATCGCTCAAATACCGGCAAATCTTACTGTACAATGTGATCAGATTCCCAGTCCAGGAAATGCTGTCGCAACAGACAATTGCGGTGGAACTCTAACACAAACTGTTACTGACGTAAGCACTCAGGGAGCCGATTCAAGCATTTGCTCCGCTTACAATTTTGTCATCGAGAGAAAATATACCATATCGGATGCTTGCGGAAATTCTGCAAATCAAACACAGATAATAACTGTTGTAGATCAACAGGCACCGCTAATAAGCGGGCTCACTGATACTTTCAATATAATATGCAGTGGATCAAATCCCCTACCTCAACCAATAATAATTGACTGCGATCCAAACCCTGAATTGCTGTATTCAGAAACAAGTACTCAGGATCCAGATCCTGAAAACTGCAATCACTACACTTATAATGTGATCCGCAATTGGATATACACTGATGTATGTGGCAACTCGAGTAGCTTCGACCAAATGGTGCAGGTCACAGACAACCTTGCTCCAATATTTAACCTCCCTGCAAATATTACTGTCGATTGTGAGACATTAAATGCTGCGGGATTTAATGGCAACCTTACGATCGTCGCTGAATGCGACCCTAATCCCGAGCTGAGCTATGTTGATCATAAAGTTCTGGGCATTTGTCCAGGCAATTATTTCCTTGAACGCATATGGACATTGACCGATGCATGTGACAATGCAAGCAGTCACAATCAATTGATCAGTGTGCGTGACACCTCTGCGCCAAAAATTGTAAAGGCTCCAGAATCTCCTGTTTTGGAATGTGTGGAGGCATCTACAATCCAGCAAATGTATGCCGATTGGCTTGCCAGTTATGGCAATTCGATTGCCGAAGAGCCTTGTGGTCCAGTACTAAGATTTAAGGCTTTGCCTGGCACTTACGATCCGCAGAACAGTAACACATTCCCTGGTCAAGCTCCGGGAAATCTCGTAACTGACAACTGTCCTAGCCTTGTGCCAGGCGTTTTGACTTCTAAAACAGTGGACTTTGTCTATTACGATTCATGCCTCAATGTCACTATTCGTCAAGCGACTTTCACAGTGATTGACACTACTGCACCTGAGGTAGTATTATGTGTAAGCAATATTGAATTGGCAAATGATCCTGGATTGTGCAGTAGGGATGTAATCCTCACACCTCCGCAAATTAACGATGCTTGTCTCTCCTCATTTGCAACAGATACCCTGTTTGCAATGACTCCATTGGTATCAAATCTTCCTGGCAACTCAGATACGATCGTCAATCCGGCAACATTGTCATTTGCTGTCAGTTTACCAGCATTGGGCAGCTTCGTGCAGCCTACAATGCTATCTATAGCGCTGATCAAAGCTGATGCTGAGCACCCTGAGGAATATATGAATGTCTATGGCGAGGACGATGTTTTGCTAGGCCAGACAAATCAGGCAAATGCCCAATGCGGCAATTCGATAACTCAATTTGCGCTCGACGCAGATAAGCTCGTTGCTTGGGCTGCTGATGGACAAATCTTGATACATCTTCGTCCAAATATTCCTGGAGCATTGGCGCCAAGATTTGGAATCAATGATATATGTGGGGGAACTTTGATAAAGGGAGAAATTCAATATCAATTCAGAATTGCCCAAGGCATCAGAGCTACCGTCCAGATCGATTCAGGAGCTATCACGGTTGTCGATTTTAATCAACCTATCAATATTAATTTTCCTGTAGGTCTGCATACCGTCAATTATTGGATCTCGGATTGTTCAGGAAATACAGCTTCATGCGTTCAAAACTGGAACATTGAGGATAGAGAAAAGCCAGAGGTGGATTGTCCGTCTGACATAAGCCTAAGCCTTGGCGGTACCACTTGTGATACTCTGCTGACATTGCCATTTCCTACAAATTATACGGACAATTGTGGTTATCCAGCATTTTATTTTGCTACAGAACCGACCAATGCAGATGATGCTTTATTACATTTCATACAGGATCCTAATCTTGGGGACTACCTTCCTGACAACAAGACCATCACCTTTACTGGAGTGCCAAATGACATAGATGGAGTAGTTCATTTGCAATTTGAAATTCAGGGAGACATTGATAGCTTGGGAGAATATTTTACTATCTTAGGCGAGGGCGGCAGTAATCTGGGGACCACTGAAATTGGCCAATCACAAGTAATAAAGGCAGGCAATTGTAACCTGCCTTCTATTATACAGTTTAATATTCCACCTGCACTTTTCAAATCATGGGCAGTGGACGGCATCGTTAGTTTCCAAGTAATTCCCAAGACCGATTTTGCTATTCCGCCTGGAGGTCCTGGTTCTGGAATCAATCCTTGTGATACCGTATTGACCGGAGCAGAGGGCTATGACCTTCGAAGCTATGTTTATGCAAAATTATCATTCAATAGATTGCAAGTCGATTTCTACACGACGGGGGCGACAATAATTCCTCTGACCGCTCTTGGCGAAAATGGAGCGGCTCCAGTTTATTCCTTCAATGCAGGGATAACAGAAGTTGTCTATTTGACCAAAGATCAATCGGGAAATGTCGATTCATGTCAATTTGTGATTAATCTAAATGACCCAATACCGCCAGTCGCAATTTGCAAATCAGCCACCATATTTGTCAATCCATCAGGAGTAGAACCATATGTACTCGATCCTTCAGAGGTCGATGGTGGTAGTTTTGACAATTGCGCGATCATCAAATTTGAAGTGACACCAAATCAGTTTGAATGCAATCAATTTGGTCAGGAGATACAAGTGTCATTGCAAGTAACTGATGGAGGTGGCAATACAAGCACTTGCAGCACGCTAGTTAAGATTGCTACTGAAACATTGATGCCCTCATATACCATTGGAATTTGTGAAGCTGATACCTTCCAATTATTTGCCAACGCACCATATCCAAGTTCCGGCGGCAATCCCTATTCCTTCGTCTGGGTGGGTCCAAACAACTTCAGTTCAACACTTGAGAATCCTATCATTCCCAATGTTACTCCACTCTACTCAGGTAGTTATACGCTTACTATCACTGGATTTGGTGGTTGTACGGCCACAGGTAGCGTTGATGTCGTCATCAATACTGCAGTCAACACGCCTGGTATACTTGTCGATGAAGCTCATGTATGTGTCGGTTCGGCAATTCACCTTACGACAACCAATTACAGCGGAGCAGTTACGTATACATGGTATTCGGGTGTGCATCCCAACGGTACTCAAATCGCGGTAACTCAATCACCCGAATTATATACAAACCTGTCCGCAGGAAATTACTTCTTCTATGTCATAGCCAGCCAAGCTAATTGTATATCCAATCCATCGATTTCGATCAATGTAATAGTGATTGCCAAACCACTTGCAATGGTTGTAAGTAATCATATCATGGTATGCCAAGGAGAGGCGGTTACTTTGAATTCGAGCAATTCTGGACCTGGAATTACTTACCTGTGGTCGGGTCCCGCTGGCTTTACTGCCGCAGTTGCCAACCCTTTAGTGAGCAACGCTATATTGCCTTTCCAAGCGGGGATTTATGTGCTTTTTGTCTCGGAATTTGGATGCCAATCCAATCCTGTGCAAGTGCAAGTGGAAGTGAATCCTAAACCTGCTAAGCCAATTTTGGCCACATCGGGGCTTGCTTGTGAAGATCAGGCATTCATTTTCTCAGTAAATAACATTTCTGCTGCCGAAAAATATTTTTGGATACATCCAGATGGCACCACAACTATTACCAGCAGCAATACATTATCAATTCCTAATCTGACCCTAAATGACGCCGGGACATGGGCAGTATATGTGGAAGTAAATGGATGTAGATCTGATGAATCGATCCCATTCTCGGTCGTAGTCAATCCCAAACCATTGTTAGTGCCATTCAATAATGGTCCTGTCTGTGTTGGAGACTCAATTCAGATCGGTACAAATATTATTTCGGGCGCTTCGTATGCCTGGGATGGCCCAAATAATTTCCACAGTACCGAGGCTCAATACCAAATAATTGCTGTCTCAGGGCAGTACACTGTTACAATCACCACTCAGGTAGGATGTAAGTATGACGGCTCGACACAAGTCGAAGTATTACCGATCCCATCCATCACTGCAATCTCTAATTCCGCGGGTGATTGTGCGACAGGATCAAAGGACTTTCAGTTAATCGCCAATGTGTTTCCAATCGAACCTGGATATATGTATTTCTGGACAGGACCAAATGGTTATCTGTCAAATGCTGAAACAGCAATTGTTGCAAATGGAAATGCTGGTGATAACGGCATTTACAAGTTATATGTCAAGAATGCCGCCGGATGTAAATCCCTGGTAGACTCGACCGAAATCAAAGTAAAAGATGCTCCTGCTAAACCGAGCATAGGCGGCGATCCAACACTTTGTATTGGAGATTCGCTGATACTTCAGACTCAGGATTATGGGCCTGGTACAGTTTACTATTGGTTTACACCGACAGGGGTGGATTCCACAATTAATAACGCCACATATACCCTTCAGAATGCCAATGTTGGCAACTCAGGTGCCTATGGCGTAGCCGTTGTAAGAGATGGCTGTCAATCAGATACATCAAGTACGGTCATCGTGTTTGTATATCCAATACCTTCCAAGCCAATTGTCAGCAGTGATCCTACGATCTGTGAGGGCGATACATTATTCCTCAATACTGGTTCAGCACCTAACGCTGTGTTTGAATGGCAGGGGCCAAATTTGTACACTTCTGATTTGCAGAACCCGTACATATTTCCGGTGATGCTTCAAAATGCTGGATTCTATACAGTTAGGATAATTTCGAATGAATGCGGATCTGAATTATCAGATCCCTACCAGATCATCATCAATGCAAGACCTGCTGCTCCAAGCATTCAAGCAGTATCGGTGGCTATTTGTGCTGATGATCCTTCGGCAAATCTAGTGCTATGCATAGATCCGGCATCTGCTATCAGTGGAGGAGTGTATACTTGGTATCAGGCAAGTAGTAATACATTGGTTGGAGGGCCCGCACTAGGACTTTGCAATACGATCGATTCTCTCAATCTGCTTCCAGATGGCATCAATGAGTTTGTAGCGATTACCGAATTAAGTGGCTGCGCTTCTCTTAGCAGCATTCCAGTACAAGTACTTATTCACAATGCGCCTGATGTCGATGCTTATGCCGGCACTGACGACGTCAGTTGTGGCTCAAGTTCGTATGTGTTAACTGCTGATCCAATCCCTGGAGTCGATGGTAAATGGACCGCATTGCAGAGCCAAACTCAGATACAGGATCTGAACAACCCTATCACCGAGGTAAGCAATCTTCAAATAGGTGAAAACAGATTTCTATGGAGCATTTCATACAAGGGTTGCCCTGTATTTAGCAAGGATACCGTAAGCGTCCAATATGAACCACAGCCTACGGCAAATGACGATATAGTAAACATTTCGTTTGGCGGTGATCTGCTAATCCCGATTTTGAACAATGATATATATTCAGGCTTAGCGCAAATCGAAATCTTGCGTTTCCCCACTAGAGGAAATTTAAGTCTTCAAAATGAGTCTTTGTTTTATGAGTCCATTTCCAATTTTGCGGGTGAAGACACAGCTGTATATCGCATCTGTAGCGTCTTTTGTCCAAATATGTGCGACACTGC
>JBDSUZ010000102.1:0-5836 GCA_039927395.1 Saprospiraceae bacterium
GCTATGACTATTGTAGGCAATTATTCGCCTTATGAGGTGGTAGTTCACATTGCTAAGCTATTCAATGGCAAGATCGGACGACTGAAGAAGGTAGTGCTGACACAAAACAAAAGTATCAGAGTAGAAGCAGATTCCAATGCGCCGATCAACAGCGTTTTTCTCGAGGCTGACGGAGAAATGTTGGGAACATTACCAGCTGTATTCGGTATCGCAGTGAGGTCAATTCAAGTGTTGGATTTTAGATAACTGTGCTGAAGCCTTGATTTATAAATCAAGTCAAATCAAACGCATTAAAGTTATTTATATATGTTCGAAATTTCCACATGTTGCTGGTTTGAGGGCCTCATTGCAGTGGGCTAGGAGAACTTCATGGATTTGGGTTGTATATATTAGCTAAATATTTAATATATGGTATATGTTGAGGGCTTGCAAACTACAGGCGATAGTGTGACACCATATTATATAAATATTGTATGTGTATATTATAAATACGAGGAACTCGATATTAAGTAAATATGTTGTTATAAACAACTTGTTAACATCCAAACTTGCAAAACTCACATAGTGTTCGTATATTGAATAAGTTTAATATATGCTACACTGACAAAGTCCTTGTAGTTTTGCGCTCTTTCAATTAGCCCCCATTTCATTCCATCAAGCATGTCTGAGCTTAGTAATTCAATGAAACCCCTGTCAGGTAATCGACTAAAGCCTCTGAGAGGTGATACTGATCTTAGCAGCTTGCTTTACGGCAAGATACAGCCCCAGGCAATACCCTTAGAGGAGGCGGTTTTGGGAGCCATGTTGCTGGATAAAAATGCTCTAACGACAGTCATTGAGATACTAAAGCCAAGCAGCTTTTATGTCGAAGCGCATCAACTTATTTATGAGTCTGTGCTTCAATTGTTTGGTCGTACACACCCTGTTGATATCCTTACGGTAAATGAAGAATTGCGCAAGGTGGGCAACCTCGATAAGATAGGAGGTCCTGCGTATTTGGTCGAACTTACCAACAAAGTTGCTTCCGCGGCTAATGTGGAATTTCACGCAAGGATCATTTCTCAGAAATTTATCCAAAGGGAGCTAATTCGTACTTCATCACAGATCATTCAGGACGCCTATGACGATTCTAAGGATGTATTTGACATGTTGGACGATGCCGAGCAGAACTTATTCAAAGTCACAGAGGACAATTTGAAACGAAGTTTTCAGAAGGTCAATGTGCTTGCAGTTCAAGCAAGAAATCTCCTCGAATCGCTATCGCTCAAAGAGGATGGCTTGACAGGAGTGCCGAGTGGATTCCGCGATCTTGACAAGATCACATCAGGCTGGCAGCCGTCGGATCTCATTGTGATTGCAGCACGGCCAGGTATGGGTAAGACATCATTTACCTTGGCTTTGGCCAAAAATGCCGCCATCCAATATCAAAAACCAGTTGCATTTTTCTCCTTGGAGATGTCCTCGATCCAACTGATGTTGCGTTTGATATCGCTAGAGGCTGACCTCAAAAGTGATCAACTCAGGACCGGTAAATTGTCGCAAGCCGAATGGGCTAGGTTCAATGCCGCGGTCGAAATGTACCAAGATGCCCCAATATTTATCGACGATACACCCCAGATCAATATATTCGAATTGCGCGCCAAATGCCGTCGTCTCAAGATGAATCACGATATCGGCATGGTCGTCATTGACTATTTGCAACTAATGCGGGCAGGATCAGACAATAAGAATACCAACAGGGAGCAGGAAATCAGTACCATTAGCCGTTCACTGAAGACCCTGGCAAAGGAATTGGAAGTACCGGTGATTGCGCTCTCCCAGCTCAATCGATCTACTGAAACGCGATCAAGCGCCAGCAAGCGCCCGATGCTATCGGATCTTAGGGAATCTGGAGCGATTGAGCAAGATGCTGATATCGTAAGCTTTATTTATCGTCCCGATTACTACGGAATCGCCGAAGATGAAGATCAATTATCGACTGAAGGGATTGCGGAGATCATCATCGCCAAACATAGAAATGGTTCTTTGGACACAGTAAAACTGCGCTTTGTCAAAGAATTTGCGAAATTTACCAATCTGGACGAGATGAATTTTCAGGGATTGCCGTTTATTGGAGGCAGTGATCCATTTGGCAACGCCGATATGGTGACAAGGCAATCTCGCTTTAATAGTCCGGAAGACGAAGATTTCAACTTTGATTGATAATGACCAAGCCTCAAAAACCTGCGAGACCTCGAAAACGCAGCATATTTACCGAACGGTTGCCCAAACCAGGCACTTTACCTAGTTTCCCAGCCACAGATCCCGGTCCCTGGAGGTTAAACAAATACGTAGCCCACTCTGGACTTTGTTCGCGTCGCAAAGCCGCTGACATGATCAAGGAAGGCAGAGTGGAGGTCAATGGAGCTATCCAGATCGATCCTAGCGTATTGGTCACCGACATCGACAAGATCGTCATTGGGGGCAACGCCGTGAAGCGCCAGACGCAATTGGTCTATCTACTGCTCAATAAGCCAAAAAATACGATCACATCACTCGATGATGAACGCGATAGAAGCACTATCATCGATTTACTCGGTCCGGAAGTCAAGGAGAAGGTATTTCCCGTAGGGCGACTAGATCGCAATACTACTGGACTCATCCTACTTACCAACGATGGCGACTTGGCTAACAAATTGGCACATCCATCCAATAAAGTCAAGAAGATCTACCACGTAGTGCTGGACAAAGATGTGACCAAAGCCGACATGGAGAAGATCCGCAAAGGACTCAAACTCGATGACGGAATCGCTGAAATAGAAGGTGTTGAATACGTGGATGGCAAATCCAAATCAGAAGTTGGCATCACGATCCACATTGGTCGCAATAGAATTGTGCGCAGGATATTTGAGTATCTAGGATATTCCGTCGTCAAACTCGACCGAGTTTACTTTGCTGGATTGACTAAAAAGGACTTAGCCAGAGGAAAATATCGCGCTTTGATTGAGAGAGAGGTCATCATGCTGAAGCATTTCAGCTCGGGTAAGAAAATACCAAAGGACCAAGCGCCTACTACTTAGGGAGCACCCTATATGACATAAATAGACGCGCAGTAACTGTCTGAGGGCATGGAGAGCGCAAGTTGATCCTGATGCGGATATGAAATTTCTCATCACTCAGGTAAGACATCACATTGGGGATCTGCGCCAACATCAATAGATTATCATCGGTAGTGAATGGTACATCCACTCTTTCAAATGTAGTCGGATAAATACCCGTTTGGCCCGTTTTGAATAGCATCACCTGTATCTCATCGATAAAACTGAGATCCACCCCAGGATCTAATGGCAGGTAAAGTCTGCCCTCATTGCCAGTTGCCGTGAATTGCGTTGGATCTGAGACCTGATTGGCTGCGAAAAATTGATCCTTGAGGCTCGGGACATCGTAGATTTCGAAGTAATGCGTGTTGATCGCATTTAGCCCGGCAGGTAGAGTAAATTCCCGCTCATAAGTCATGAGGAATCCACCCAAATCGCGGTTGCAAGAATTGCCTCCAAATCCGATACAAATCAGCCCCAAATAAAGAAAATAACGCATACCTCTCATAACGCAAAAGTAACTGAAATATGTGCAGGCCTGAACTTTATGGCCCGATCTCTAAACTTTCGTGAATGCAAAAGCTTTTACTGGCATTGGAACTTTAACTTTGCAGCGTAATAAGCATATTCATGAATCCTCCATTTTACAGATTTCCCCTTGCAGAAATAAGGACAGAGACGCCAACTGCATGCAGCCTGATCTTCCATATACCTGCCGAGCACAAGGAAATATTTGAATACAACCACGGCCAGTTTGTCACTCTCAAATTTGACATCAAAGGTCAAGAATACCGCCGCTCATACAGTATGAGCAGTAGCCCTATCGAAGATACATTGACCATCACCGTCAAGAAAGTCAAGGGCGGAGTAGTATCAAAGTACATCCACGAGCAGCTCAAAGCCGGCGATTTTGTGGAATTGATGACACCCGATGGCTTGTTTTTTACTGAATTAGATGAAGCTGTTCAGAAGACCTATTATTTATTCGCAGCAGGTAGTGGCATCACGCCGATCATGTCGATACTCAAGACCACCTTGGAGCATGAGCCTAAGAGTAGTGTTTACCTATTATACGGTAATCGCAACGAAAGCGAGATCATATTCAGAGATGTACTGGACACATTAGCTCGCAAATACGAAGGGCAATTTACGGTGGAATACATATTGAGTCAGCCTGAGGGCGGCAAGAGCACTTTTGGATTCTTGAAGAAATCCGCTCCATTATGGCTAGGCCGCAAAGGGAGGATAAATGCCAATGAAGTGAGCCGCTTCATTCAGGATAATCCACAAAGAGGCAAAGTTGGAGAGTTCTTTATCTGTGGCCCCAATGAGATGATTGACACTGTCCAAGAGACATTGTTGAATGCCGGTACTCCGCAGGCTCATATTCATTCAGAACGATTTGCAAGTTTTGTCACTAATGCTGCACCTGCCAAGATCTCACAGGCGACTTTGATTGTTCACCTCAATGGTGAGCGAATTGAAACTACCATGTCGCCCAAAAAGAAGATACTGGAACGATTGCTCGACCTAAAAAAGAATCCTCCATATTCTTGCGCTAGTGGAGCTTGCTCTACCTGTATGGCTAAATTGATTCAAGGCCAAGTGACGATGGACGCCTGTTTTGCACTTGATGAGGCTGAGATTGCAAAAGGATTTATCTTGACTTGCCAATCGCATCCTATCACTGAAATAGTCGAAATTGAGTATTGATTAAATATGTCAATCAATTAGTCGATAATTATATTTCAATTTCCACAGACAATATCATGTAGTAATTGATGCGCAAGAATGATTTCAAGTTGAAGGTCGTTTCCCCCTATTCATTTCAAGGTAAATGCCTTGTTCTTTGTATTCAATTTTTGGGTTGGGTTATATTCCTTTTTGTAGGTAAAAAATGGTCCCGGCCATTGCCAAATTTCACCGATGATTCAAGCCGTTTTGGCTTCAAAGATATCTTGTTTTTTTCCTGGAAATATTATTGCCATTTATTAGAAAAGGATGACAACTATGATAAAAGCAAAAGCACATTTGCTGATGTAGATTTCAGTTTTGACATTCCGAAGGATATGCCTTCGGCGCAAATTACATTGCACGCTGGTGGCGATCTCATGCCCTATAGCTGGATTCAGGAGCGCTATTGTCCCCATTTGTGGGATGATATAGGGGATAGATTTTTTGCAGCGGACCTTGTCATCGCTAATTTGGAAACACCCATCCTACTTTCCAAGCCCAAGTCATTGGTGCCGGAAGTCATGTTGAATGAAATGCATTTCAATGCAGATCGGCAAATGTTTGGGCTATTTAATGGACAGAACAAATACAAAGGATTTGATTTCTTATCTACCGCCAATAATCACTCGATGGATATGGGGGAGGAAGGAGTCAATGGCAGTATTGAATTTCTTCGCTCTAAGGGCATCCGACAGCATGGCATTGCAAGCAAAGCTGAGGATGCAATAGCACCGGTTTATATTGAAATAAAAGGCATTCGATTTGCCTTTATGTCATGGACTTATTCGCTAAATAAATGCAAAGTTCCCGATGATAAACCCTGGATGGTCAATCATTTACGGGTAAATGAATCCGGAGTTGATTTAAGTCCCATCATTGCACAAGCCAGAGAAGCCAAAATTAACGGCAAAGCAGATGTATTGATTTTATCATTGCACTACGGCAATGCGTATCAATCTTATCCAGCAATTCATATTAGAGAAAATACCAGCCGAATATTTTGCGAAGCAGGGATCGATTTGATA
>JBDSUZ010000103.1:0-4238 GCA_039927395.1 Saprospiraceae bacterium
GCTTTCCACTAAGTTGAATGCCTTTGGTGAACGTTGATTTCAATTCTTTAAAATGCGTCTGTCCTTGCGAAGGCATGCTCCTGTTGCTCTGATGAAGGCCACGCATTAGGGTAAAAATGTGCGCAAATGCAAGTTCAGCAACCGCTTTGGAAGAAGATGCAGGTGTATTGAACACATATATCCCTTTGCTCCTGGCGTATTCAACGTCGATATTGTCCATTCCGACGCCACCTCTACCTATTGCTTTGAGATTTGGCACTTGATCGATTAATTCTTTGCGAACTTTGGTGGCTGAGCGCACTAGTAGTACATCATAATCCAGTAGTGCCTTTGCAAGCTGATCTTGTGGAACTTTGGTATCTTCTATGAAGCACTCGGCCTCTTCCAACAGCAATCTACCATCGGGATGAATGCCGTCATTGGCTAATACTCTCAACATAGGGCGCTATTTTCTTGATATAATATATCCTCAAAATAAGCCAAAAAACAGAAAACGGACTCAAAACCTTCTTCCGGAATAGAATATTATTTCCAGACGCTCTAATGCGTGGGAACTAGCTCACCTGGATGCTGGCATTTAAAAAGTTCCTCGCGCAATTTTGCATTTTCAGTTTCAAGGCGGGTAAGGTAATCAGTGATTCCCTGCAGGTCATCGCCTTTGACTTGATAAATTTCATTGGGCACTTTTTTTTCATTTCCGTCCATGCCCAACAATTTCTTTGCATTGGTTATTCCATCTTCACCCTTGATGTAGGAGGCAGCGAGGTAGGCCAGCGGCAGCAATATGATCAGGAAAATGAAGAATTTAGCACCCGGTCTCATTTTGGCTTTCTTTTGCATTTGTAGAAATTTGAATCTGACCCCTGGGATCAGGTCTAAGTTATTGAATATTTGACACTGCGGCCGATCTCAACTGATTTTGCGCCAGTTTTCCTTCTTGCCTCTCGATTTTTGAAGGTGATTTCTCAACGGTAAATTCTGCGGCATTTCAAGTTTCGGATCAGATTGAAGTATTTGTTCCGCGCATTTTCTTGCCCTTTGCAAGATTGCGACATCTTTAGTCAAATCAGCGATCTTAAATGCTGGTAATCCGCTCTGCACCGTTCCCTCGATGTCACCTGGTCCTCTCAACTGCAAATCCGCTTCGGCAATCTTGAAGCCATCGTTGGTCTCGCACATCGTCTTGATCTTGAATAATGCTTCCCGACTGACTTTCATGCCAGTCATCAGCACACAATAGGATTGATCTGCTCCTCTTCCGACTCTCCCCCGCAATTGGTGGAGCTGCGACAAACCGAAACGCTCGCTATTTTCAATGACCATGACCGATGCATTGGGAATATTTACTCCGACTTCAATAACGGTTGTTGCAACCATGATCTGTGTTTCTCCTTTCACAAATCGGGCCATTTCGCGCTCTTTGTCGTCTTGTTTCAACTTGCCATGAACGACGCTTATCTGGTATTGTGGGCGGGGAAATGAATCCAAAAGTCGTTCGTAGCCGTTGTTGAGGTCCTCGAGATCAAGCGTTTCAGATTCTTCGATCAATGGATAGACAATATAGACCTGTCGGCCTTCTTTGATCTGTTCCTTTAGAAATTTGTTGATATCTGTGCGGTGATATTCCGTTTTTTTGACTGTCACTACCGACTTTCGTCCTGGTGGTAATTCATCGATCACCGAAATGTCAAGGTCGCCATATAGTGTCATCGCCAAGGTGCGAGGAATAGGAGTGGCGGTCATGACCAATATATGTGGAGGCAATGGATGGCTTTTGGCCCAGAGTTTTGCCCTTTGCTCAACTCCAAAGCGATGTTGCTCATCGATGATCGAGAGCCCTAGATTCTTAAATACAACCGGTGGCTCTATCAGCGCATGAGTACCGATGAGTATATTGATTTCACCGAGCAGCAGCAGTTTGAGCAATTCTTTGCGTTCCTTTCCCTTCACGTTGCCTGTTAGATATCCAACCCTGATCGGCATTCCTTCGATCAGCGTCCTTATGCTATCGTAATGTTGCTGCGCCAATATCTCTGTAGGGGCCATCAGACAGGCCTGGAAGCCATTATCGATAGCTAGTAGCATGATCATCAGTGCTACTATCGTTTTGCCACTACCGACGTCGCCTTGTATGAGGCGATTCATCTGCACGCCTAAGCCGCAATCTCTACGAATTTCCTTGATCACCCTTTTTTGGGCACCTGTCAGCTCAAATGGCAGTTTTTCGGAGTAGAATTGGTGAAAATGCTGCCCTACTTCGCCGAATCGATAACCGTGCGCGGACTCTTTGCGTTGGCCCATTGCTTGGAGCAATTGTAGCTGCAGGAAGAACAATTCGTCGAATTTGAGCCGCAATATTGCCTGCTGCTGCTGTTCCCAGCTCTTGGGCATATGTATACCTCGAATTGCTTCCGGGTATGGTAATAATTCCATTGACAATCGCAGGAAATCCGGCAATCGCTCAGTTGGTTGTTGAAATGGCAGATGGCTGAGAATAGCTTCGATGACCTTTCTTCTTGCCTTAGAGTCAAAGCCTGTGGCATTTAGTTTTTCAGTTCCTGCGTAGACGGGATAAAACTGTTGAACTCTATTTTCGTTAAGGCTCGAGAGCAGTTCCATCTCTGGGTGGGCCATTGATTTCTTGTTGCGAAATACATTGATCTTGCCAAATACGACATATGATTCGTTGGCGATAAGGACTTTCTCGACCCATTTGATGCCTTGAAACCAAATCAATTCCAATTGACCCGTTTCATCCTCCAAAATGGCCGTCAGCCGTTTTTTTCTTTCTGTCCCCTGGATGCGGATAGAGCTGAGGACACCCTTCAACTGGATCAGACCTTGTTGTTCCTCCGCTTCGTGAACAGTATGAAACTTACTGCGATCGACGTATCGAAAGGGAAAGGTTTGAATAAGATCATTGACTGTCGCAATTTGCAATTCCTTCTGCAGCAGAGCAGCCTTTATAGGGCCAACTCCTTTGACAAATTCGATGCTTTGGTCTAGAAATTGATTATTCACAGATGATTTAATTCAATAATTTAAGAGAATCAAATATATTTGTTTCGCGCTTCCCTGCAAAATGCAATGACTATATTTGGCCTCTCCCCATTGAGGTCGGGAGCTTTAACTTACAACTTTGGATTCAAAACGACAAAAACAGGTTGCTGAACTTATCAAACGAAATTTCAGCGAAGTGCTGCGGCAGGAAGGTACTTACATATACCAAAATGCCCTGGTCACTGTTACCCATGTTCAGATCACACCCGACCTTACTTTTGCCAAGATCTATCTGAGTATCTACAACACGGAGCACAAGCAGGAAGTTCTGCTCAATCTCGCCGAAAATTATCATCGCTTAAAGCATTCTTTAGCGCATCGAATCAGAAAATTGGTTCGTGTGATACCAAATTATCAGCTATTTGAGGATGATACTTTAGACGAGATGTTCAAGATCAATGCGATGTTTGACAAACTCGAGGCTGATAATCAGATGGGGAAAGATCGGTCTGAGGAAGAATAATTCACTCATATTTTCTTAATTTTTTTTTGACAACGAAAGCCTTTTTCTCTATGAGACTTCTAGTTACTATTGGAATATTTTCCACGCTATTGGCCTATCAATCTTTCGGCCAGATTACGATCAATTCTAGCGATTATCCCAAAGCTGGCGATCATGCCACGACAATTAATCTTGACTCTACAAGCGCTGCTGACCTTGTAATTGGTGCAGCTGGAGCTAATAAATCATGGGATTTTAGCCAAATTGGCATTGAAGCTGGTTCAGAGTACACCAGTTATTATGGCAATGCTACTGGTTCTGCATTTGCTGCAGATTTTCCCGAAGCGAATTTGGCACAAGGCGAAAATCCAGATTTTAGTGATCCTACTAATGATGTCAACTATTTGAAAAAGACAAATACTGAGGCTCATCTGCTTGGAACTGGCTCGGTGGATGGCCTCACGGTATACCTGGATCCCTTGAAAGTAGCCGCATTTCCATTTACTTACAACAGTAATTTTGACGATGATGGGATTTTCGAATTTGACGTAGATGACATGACTAAAGATACCGCTCTAGTTGCTGTTGAAGTCACTGGCGATGCATGGGGAACGATTAAGACACCTGTAGGTACCTACCAAACACTTAGAGTTAAGGATGTGCAGGAGTCAGAATACAATTTCTCAGGATTTGAGTTTAAAATTACTACTACTATTTACAGCTTCTTAACAAAGGA
>JBDSUZ010000104.1:0-1688 GCA_039927395.1 Saprospiraceae bacterium
GTATTTTTTACCTATAAATCGATGAAAATCACGAAGTAACAAATCAGTAAATAAATTATGTGTCAGCTCATTGGCCCCATTTTCTTCCTCAAAAGTTCTCAGTTCTTCATAAAGTTTCTTTGGAGAAAGACTACCGCTTGACAGCCAGGGAGAACAAATACTGTTGAGGTCAGCTGTAAATTGATCTTCAACAGCAGTTTTCAAGGTCCCCGCTGATGATGAGTTCCAAATCAAGTTTTTTGCTCTATTTAGCCCTTCGGCTTCTCCTCCGACACAGCTTTGGCCTGAATTTCCAATTGATGCAATTCCAAAAGCACTCAATGTTGGAAGTTCACCTGGCTCGATATCGCAAGACCAGGTTGGTTTGGTTGCGGTAACAGGCAGTGGAGGTCTAATCTGAACGATTTTTTCCACCTCCTTTCTGAAAGCATTGAAGGTATCGGGAGTCTGATTGACAGGAAATGGCAGATCAGCAGTATAATAGAGCATTCTGCCCCTGCTATATTTCAGTTCCTGCCCAATAGTCCAGAGTTTTTGCTCGAGAGCATCTTGAACGTCCACTTCCTCCTGAGTCCTGTCGCGATTGCAGAATACATTGGATGATCGAACTTGCCTTGCGATGTCGAAAATTTCATCTTCGGATATCCCGATACGAACGATCAGATCGGATCCTATACTGCGAAGTGAATCCCTAAGAGCGGCTACACTTTCAAGTACAAATCTCGCTCTATGAGGCCCAATTTTTGGGAAACCTGTCTTAGTGTGACCTTGCCAAATCCTTGTATCGAAGATGTACACCGGAATTACTTCATCAGCAATCCGCAGCGCATCTTGCAGCGCTTCATTGTCGTGAAGCCTTAAATCCTGTCGAAACCACAATAGTACCCTGCGCATGTCAAAATGAAGTTGATCCCTTGGCTTTCAAAATTGGATACTACGAAACTTGAAAACCGGGACATTGGAAAATATTTGCAAAATTACCCTTTCCCCACGAAATTTTGTTTGAGTACATTTGCAGCATGAAGTGCTTTTGGGTAATTCTTATCTCATTTTTCTGCCACAACTTGGGTATTTCTCAATCTAAAGCTGCATATCAACTTTTTACAAGCAAAGGCAAGGCCGTCAATTATGACAAATTACTGACGAAGGCCCTTAAAGTTGATTTCATTTGCTTTGGCGAACTCCACAATAATCCGATCGCACACTGGCTCGAATTAGAAATGGCAAAAGATTTGTACGCTTCAAAAACCAAAATACTGGTACTTGGCGTTGAAATGATCGAATCCGACAATCAGACAGCTCTTGACTCCTTCCTTGTCGGTACTATGGATGATATGACATTTGACTCAAGCGTTAGGCTATGGCCAAATTACGCTACAGATTATGAACCGCTAGTGCTTTGGGCTAAGGAAAATCAAGTGCATGTAATCGCCTCAAATATTCCTCGTCGGTACGCTAGTATGGTATATAAAAAAGGTTTGATTGCTTTGGATAGTCTGCAAGATTATGAGAAAAAATGGATGATGCCCCTGCCGATTGAGATTGACTACAATCTCAAGATTTACAAGGAAATGATGGAAATGATGCCTGATCATCAATCTCCAAATTTCCCAGCTGCTCAAGCAGTGAAGGACGCGACTATGGCCTGGAATTCAGTTGCTAGGCTAAATGCTCAATCACGGATATTT
>JBDSUZ010000105.1:0-6459 GCA_039927395.1 Saprospiraceae bacterium
TCAAGTCTATTGACCCGACCAGCCAATTTATCCAATCTAAGCTTCTGCAAAATGGTAAACAGCAACCTTGAAAATAGGGTGGCTACGATGATGCCAAACAACAAGATGCTGATCGACCCAAAAATGGGCGGAAGTTGAGACACGAACTGTTGGAGTAACCCCTGCAGTACTTGAAAAAGATCTACGTTTTCCATTGATTTATTTACCTGATTCAAAAGTACAGCAATCTGCAGATATAATTGTTTTTGGCTTGATTGGATCTCAGCTCGCTTGATGCAGCGCATTTAGACTGAAAAGGTTTTTGCTTTTCAAAAAAAGGACTTTTGGCGGAGATTTTCCTAATTTCAACTCATCAAATTTCGCACATGAATCGATTTTCCTTACTGATCTTCGGCCTCCTTTGCTTCAATATAGTCCAAGCACAATCAACAGACTCCGCTAAAGATTCCGCATTTATAGCTCAGATTTTCAGGCAATCCCTAACTCATAGCGATGCTTACCCCTGGCTGCGGGGCTTGTGCAAGGATGTGGGACATCGTATAAGTGGAAGTGCGGCAGCGGCCAAGGCAGTCACTCATATGAAAGCCATAATGGACACGATGAAACTTGATCGTGTCGAATTACAACCATGTATTGTGCCAGCATGGGTAAGGGGAGACAAAGAAGTAGTGCAGATCCTTGATCGCAGAGGAAAAGTGAGCAGACAATGCCGTGCTTTGTCCTTGGGCGGCACAATAGCGACCTCCGCCAATGGCATCAACGCTGAAGTAATTGAAGTTGATGGCTTAGCGACTCTAGATAAGATGGACTCAAATGCCGTGAAAGGCAAAATCGTATTTTTCAACCGACATATGGATGCTGGGCTTATATACACGATGAACGCCTATGGTGGATGTGTTGATCAAAGGGGGCAGGGCCCAGCGCATAGTTCAGTACTTGGAGCTGCGGCCGTCATTGTCAGATCGATGAATCCGGAGATCGATACCTTTGCACATACAGGCAATACCAATTTTCGGGAGGGCATAAATCGCCTGCCTGCATTGGCGATTAGTACAGAGGATGCAGATTACCTCTCTGCTCAAATGAAAGAGGGAAAGGTTAGAATATTCTGTCAATCAAGCGCAAATATTCAGCCCGATGTGCTGTCATACAATGTTATCGGCGAAATCAAAGGCTCGGAAAAGCCTGAAGAAATCATACTAATCGGAGGACATCTAGACTCTTGGGATGTAGGAGAAGGCGCCCACGATGATGGAGCCGGTTGTGTACACAGCATGGCAGTATTGCAGGTGTTGAAAGCGCTCAATTATAGGCCCAAGAGAACTATTCGCTGTGTCCTTTTTATGAATGAAGAAAATGGCCTTAGGGGCGGATTAGCATATGCTGACTCCTCCAAGGCAAGAGGCGAACAACCACTAGTGGCTATCGAATCAGATCGTGGAGGATTTACCCCAAGAGGTTTTACGATTGAAGGTGGAGAAGAGAGTCAGGCTAAATACAAATTGCAATTTGATAGGATCCGTTCCGAATTGGAAAACTATGACCTTAAGATTAAGTCCGGGGGCGGTGGTTCTGACATCGGACCACTGAAAAGTCAGGGAGCCATGTTGATAGGTTTTGAGCCTGACAATCAACGTTATTTTGACTTTCACCACACAAAAGCTGATGTGTTTGAAATGGTGGACAAACGCGAATTGGATACGGGAACAGCATCTATAGCAGCTTTGGTGTACCTGCTCGACAAATACGGATTGAAATGAGCGAATCTGTAATTATTGAAGACAAGGAATTCAAGCTTTTTATATCGAAGGAGCTAATCTCAGAAAAGGTGGCGGAGCTTGGTAAGCGACTTTCGGAAGACTATCGATTCCTCAATCCTGTATTTATACCGATTCTCAATGGCGCATTTGTATTTGCATCTGATCTGATACGTCAGATTATGATTCCCTCGGAAATGGCATTTGTAAAACTGTCAAGCTACGAGGCTATGGAGAGCACGGGACATATACGTTTGCTGCAGGACCTCAATCGAAGTATCGAAGGTAGACATGTCATCATCGTAGAGGATATCGTCGATACAGGACAGACATTATCTTGGTTTTGCCAATATTTGATTGCCTTCAAGCCTGCCTCGGTAGTTATAGCGGCACTTTTGCTCAAACCTGACAAGCTTCAGGTGCCTTTGGAGGTGAAATATCTGGGAATTTCGATTCCCGACGCCTTTGTCGTGGGTTATGGCATGGATTATAGGGAGCAAGGGAGAAATTTACCGGCTATTTATCAGCTCAAAGAGATTTAAATCAAGGCATTTCGCAGTTTTTTACGGCTTGGCTTGCATACTTCCGGCTTTAATCATAATTTTGCGCTGCTTTTAAGCACGATGACCCATTGTGTAATGGTAGCACTACAGTTTTTGGTTCTGTCTGTCTAGGTTCGAATCCTGGTGGGTCAACGAAAACCCGGTAAAGATTTCTTTGCCGGGTTTTTCATTATAGCTAAATCGCCTTCATTTCCCCACCCTCCACTCTTGCGGTGCTACTCCATAGACTTGCTTAAAAACTCTTGCAAAATACCCGGGATCATTATAGCCGCATTCCATTGCAATGAATGCAATACTTAATGAAGGAATGGTTAATAATTCTTTTGCTTTGTTTAGCCGGATGATCCGAATAAATTTATTGGGAGGACAGCCGGTCAGGGCTTCTAATTTGCGGTGCAGTTGAGAATGGCTCATTAAAATCAATTTGCACAAATGCTCAACACTGAATTCATAATTGGTAAAATTGGCTTCCACGATCTCCCTCACTTTTTTTACAAACTCATGCTCGGCAGGTTCTTCAACCCCTGCACTTATTATTTCATCTGCTAATGCAGATTCCGAGTGTTGTACTATGCCGATTTGTTTGCTGTAATACTGCTGTAAATTTTTGCGGAGCTCCAGTAGTTTTTTTATACGTAATAGCAATTCCTCTTTATAAAAAGGTTTTTCAAGGTAAACATCTGCACCTTTTTCTAAGCCCTCCAACTTGCTTTGCATATCAGCCTTTGCAGTAAGCATAATGATAGGGATATGACTGGTGCGTTCATCCTGTCTTAGTTTCCTGCACATTTCAAAACCATCAATTAATGGCATCATTACATCAGTAATAATTAAATCAGGAATCAGTTCAACTGCAATATCAATACCTTCTTTACCATCTTTACCAACAGCCAGTTTATATTGGGGCAGGCAGCTTGCAGTATATGCCACAACATCTACATTATCTTCTACCAACAAGATTAAAGGTGTGGCTGATGGATTGTGTTCATTGCTGATGATGAAAGGATCAATTCTTACAGAATCACTTATAGTGACTGGTTCTTTTGTAAAAGCCGGAACTAATAACGCAGGACCTTCCAAAATTGCTTTTTGCAGTGGTAGTTTTATGATAAACTCAGTTCCTTTCGTTGCACCTAAAGCCGGACTTTTTACGGTGATTGTACCATTCATGAGTTTTACTAATTCTTTGGTAAGTGCAAGGCCTATACCAGTACCTTCTGCTTTGCGGGTGTGGCTGTTATCCAATTGATAAAAACGGTCGAAAATATGTTGTAACTGTTTTTCTGGGATGCCTATACCTGTATCTTTTACTTTTATAACAATAATTCTATAACCAACATCTTCAGCATCCTCATCCGAAATACTTACATACACGTTGCCTTGAGCAGGAGTAAATTTTAATGCATTTGATAAAAGATTTGTAATGATCTGTCGCAACTTTTCTGCATCATAAGCTACTATTAATTCATCTGCATCGGCTAAAAAGTGAAACTGTTTTTGCTGGCTTACTGCTAATGATTGAAATGATTCTACCACATACCTTAAAAAATGAATCAAATCATTTTTTACAAGATGTAATGTCATCTTACCATCTTCCAGTTTCGACAGATCAAGCATTTCATTAACCAGGTTCAATAAGTTTTCGCCATTGCGTACGATCATATCTACGCCAGTTTGCAGGTGTTTATTCGGATCATTTTTTACCTGACTCGCCATGCCCAGAATAACAGTTAGCGGCGTTCTGAACTCATGGGTGATATTTGCATAAAGCTGAGTTTTAACGGCATCTAACTCTTTTATACGTTTTGCTTCTTGCTGCTCATAATGCAATTGAGATTGCAGTTTTGCTTTGTTTATCCTAAACAGGAAATAGGCCCTTATTGCAAAACCCGTTAACAACACATAAATAAGATAAGCCCACCATGTTCGCCACCATGGAGGCAACACTTTTATTTGTAGTTCTTTTATTTTATTACTCCAAACACCCTGGCTATTTGTGCCCTGCACTCTAAGTACATAATTGCCTGCAGGCAGGTGAAGGTAGGTTGCAGTGCGCCTGGTGCCGCTTTCCACCCAGGTTTTATCAATTCCTACCAACTGGTAGCGGTATTTATTTTGATTGGGTGATGTAAAATCAAGTGATGAAAATTCAAGCGTTAAAATATCCTGCAAATGATTTAATGTAATGGCAGATGTTTTTTCAATGGTTTGTTGCAAAATGCCTGTTTTATCATTTGGCAATATCTCTTCATTTCCTATTAAAATAGTTGTGATAAACACATTTGGGGAAAATCCGCTTTGTAAAACACTTTTTGGGTTAAATATATTTAAGCCGTTAACCCCTCCGAACGCCAAATTACCATCAGACAGTTTGGCGAACGCATTGGTATTAAATTCGTCGGCTTGCAACCCATCCCTAACACTAAAAACCCTAAAAATTGGTGTTTCATCCTTTTTCTGTGATAGCAGGCAAAATAAACCCTTGTTGGTGCTGCCCCAGATATTTCCCTCTTTGTCGGTCAGTATTCCATATACAACATCATTGGGCAGTCCTTGTTTGGTGGTAAAATGAACAAAATGATCTGTTGATTTTTCCATCCGGTTCAATCCTCCACCCTTGGTGCACACCCATAAAAAATCTTCATAGGCAGGGTCGTCCATAAACCATGATACATTATTGTAACTAAGTGAGTTGCTGTTTCCAGGAATATTTTTATACCATTTTACCTTTGGTCGTGTTGCTTCTCGCAAAAATGCAATGCTAGCAAAACCATGTTCAGTAGCCAACCAAAAAATACCTTTCCCGTCTTCATAAAAAGCATTGGTTTGAACTATCGTTGTGGATCCGCTGGTTTGTTCTAAATCAATAACATACTTTGACATTTTGCCCGTAGCTGGGTCAACACAGGCTAGTGAGCCGTTAGCACCGCAAACCCATATTCGATGCCGGCTGTCTTCTATCAAGGGTTGTATTTGCTCTGTAAGAATCGGGTTTACTGGTTCTGGATAAGAAGCCAACAATTGCAGTTGGTTATTGTAGCGTAGCAAAGTTTTTTCCTCAATCAAATACGTCCAATAATCTCCATTTTTTACCTGCAAAAGGGGGGCGGTCACCGTTTTGGTTCGTGGTAAAAAATTAATATCGACAGGCCTACCATCAGCATTAGTTGCATGAAGTGAACGCCAGCCCTGTAGATAAAGCTGATCATTATTGAGCACTGTTATACGTTGTAGACTTACTTTAGATAAGTACTGATGAAAGTAGTTGCTGCCCAGCCTGAATTTATACAAACCATGTCCCATTGTGCCAATCCACATGATCCCTGACTTGTCGAGCAGCAAACATTTTATACTTTGACCGGGTACTAAGCTTTGGAGTGAAAAAGGAGGTACTTTATTTAACAAGTCTCCTGTTTTCAGTCCACTATAATCAAAATACAAAGCCCCAGCGGAGTTAGTATTAAGAGGAAAACGGTTGGCAATAATCGGTTGGCCGTCCAATCCCCAGGTGATAAGATTAGGGTACAGGGCTCCAGTTGAATCCTGAAAATTGATTCTTTCCCTTGGATATAGGTTCAAAATAGATTCATGGCCGCTACGGGTATTCAATATGCCACCAACCTTTTCAATAAGACTGGTAAATGTGTGGCCATCGCTCAGCATGTCAAATCTCGAAGTAGTGGGTGTATAAATGAAGATGCTTTTATCCGTGCAACCCACCCAGATAAATCCTTTATCATCCCTCCCTATTCCGTGTATTTTCCGGTTGCCTGGCACTTGCAAATTGCTAATAATTGGTTGTTCGGCCACATCATTGTTCGACAAGGAAATAATTTGAAGGCTACCACCTTGCGGGCTGACCATTATGCGGCCATCGGAAAGTTGTAACATGGATGATACAATGCGATTGCTCGATAGCTCTGCTCTATTTCCAGGTTTTTGGACAATTCGCAAAAACTTGCCTGTCAACTTATTGTATACATTTATGCCCGCATCATATGTGCCAATCCATATTCTTCCATTACTGTCTTCAAGCAAATTGCTGACTGCATTGCTGCTGATGGAATTGTTATCCTGCAGGTCGGTGGTGAATACTTTAAAATTGTAACCATCATATCGATTCAGACCACCCTTGGTAG
>JBDSUZ010000106.1:0-16320 GCA_039927395.1 Saprospiraceae bacterium
CGATAACTGAACCATTGCTTCAATACGATACTGATAGTAGCGAAATATCAGAAGATGTCAGTCCTCAAGATGACACCATCATTTATCCCGATCGCAATTTCTTCTTCAACTTCAATTTCCTAGCGGCTTTCCCACAGAGTATCTATGACAGATACATGCACCACAATGGCTTTGGTTTAGGCTTTGGGTTCTATAGTCAGATAAAGAAAGATTCTCCTTTTTATCTTGGTTTTTCGGGCAACTATCTGAGTTTTGACCGGCTTACACTACATTTTGACGATTATCCCACAGAAGTCACCCGAACTAATCAATGGTTATGGGTCGCACAGGTTCGCTATATGCAGCGTGTTCCCTGGAAGTTCATTCAACCATACGCCGAAGGATATATTGGTATCAAAAGCCTTGCTACGCGGACAACAATAGGAGACTCCGATACTAATGACACAGAATATAAGCGACATAGCAGGGATATGACCTATACATTTGGACTTGGCGCTGGTTGCATGATTCCTATCATGAGAGGATTGACAGCCGATATTCAGCTTTCTTATCTGTTGGGAGGATTTGCTCGATATCATTCGCTACCACGCAATGTTGATCCCAATCAGTTTGATTATGGAATTGACGCATTTACCTTAAATCACTCGATTACAGATATTATGCTGCTCAAGATCGGGGTTTCGGCTTTGATTTACTAGGATTCTTAACACCTAGATACTTGCAAATAGGGCATTTATCTACATCATGACCTCTGGCTGGACAATACTCCCTTCCGTAGTAGATGATCTGTAGATGCAGTTTATTCCAAGTAGATTCGGGAAATAGCTTCTTGAGATCTCGCTCCGTTACTGTTACATTTTTGCCAGATGACAGACCCCAACGTTGTGCCAAGCGGTGAATATGGGTATCCACAGGAAATGCTGGAAAGCCAAAAGCTTGCGACATCACCACCGAAGCCGTCTTGTGGCCAACTCCTGGTAGCTCCTCCAATGCCTCAAACGTATTTGGGACCTCGCCATTATGCAATTCAAGTAACATCTCCGATAGCCGATGGATTGCTTTTGACTTAGCTGGTGACAGTCCGCAGGGCGTGATGATCTTTTTGATTTCCTCTACCGAATGCTTGACCATTTCCGAAGGGGTCCTGGCCATGTTGAATAGTATCGGAGTGATCGTATTGACTCGTACGTCAGTGCATTGTGCCGATAACAACACAGCAATTAGCAAAGTGTAGGCATCGTCGTGATCAAGTGGTATCGGCACTTTCGGATAGAGTTCCTCAAGTTTCGCCAATACATATTTTGCCTTCTCAGTCTTACGCATGATTGCCCAATTGTAGCAGAAAATCCATCACATCGACTCCATCTGCATAGTCGTACAGACCGGGCTCTTGTGAAGTGCCAAATGGGATCACCGGAATTCCTTCAATTTCATTCATGCCGACTACGCATTGGATTCTATCCTTTTGCTCTTGATAAAATTCCCTGATCTCTGCCACATCTTGATAGAATGCGTAATTCAATACCCCAATTCTCGAAGCCAATCGTTTTTGCTCAAGCATGACCAGATAGTCACTGTGATAATGCTTAGCACCATTCATGATGTAGAGCGCACAATTGTAATCGAAGTTATTTTTGAATTTGTTGTTGTGGATCAACACATGAAATGGATCCCAGGTATCGAGCAAATGGGGGATTTCATAGCCTTCGGGCAACCAGATGAAGGATGCATTTCTACAGCCTAAGCCAAAATACTGGAATACATCTTTGCCCAATTCCATTAGATCATCTGTGCTTTCATTGCCAGCGAGTATCGCCATCGAGTTGCGATTCTTGCGAATGATATGAGGGTATTTTTTGAAATAAAAATCAAAATACCTCGCCGCATTGTCGCTTCCGGTAGCAATGATCGCATCAAATCCCACTAAACGGTCCACAAATGTTACATACTGAGCCAGAACGGGGAATTTCTCAATCAGTTTTTCGATAAAATAGGGGATGAGCACAGCGTCTTTTTCGCTCAATTTTACTTGTGCCTTGTGTCCCGCAGCCAATACACATAAGATATCTTGCATTCCAACCATTGGAATATTTCCCGCTAGGGTCAAACCAATTGTCTTAGCCTCCTTCACATTATCGAGGGGATAATGAGCCATCCAATCCTTGACCTTTGGTAAATTGAGCATTCCTTTTTGAAGCGAACTGACTGCAAGGGAGCAGTTTTCAGCAGTAAACCAAGCATTTTGATTCATTGCTCTATCGATGGCCATTTTTACATCATCAGATTCTACATCGCATAGTTTGCCCCATGCTTCAAATATCTCTATCCTTTGATTGATGGTCAACATGCACTACAATTTTGATTTGCTGTCATTACTTGTTCTTTTCAGCGATGAAATCCCTCCACATATCAAGCGCATTTGAAAAATCTTCAGGCAATGGAGCTTCAAAATGCATCCGCTCCTTTGTTGTCGGATGTGTAAATCCCAAGGTCCGAGCATGCAATGCCTGACGTGGTAAAGTGGCAAATACTGAATCGACGAAATGCTTGTATTTGGGATAAATGGTACCCTTCATTATTCTATCACCCCCATACAAAGCATCGTTGAACAGTGAGTGGCCGATATGCTTCATATGTATCCTGATCTGATGAGTGCGGCCAGTCTCCAACTTGCATTTGACTAAGGACACGTAATAGAAGGCCTCCAGCATCTCATAATGCGTGACGGCGTGTTTCCCATCATCGCCTTCGATAAATGCCTCCATGCGCTGCCAATGCCTTGGAGAACGACCGATATGGACTGCAATCGTGCCTTCGCGCGGTTCGGGCTCACCCCATACTAGGGCCACATATTCCCGGTCGATCGTGTGATCATAGAATTGCTTTGCCATGAATGACATGGCATAGTCGTTCTTGGCGATTACCAAGAGTCCGCTGGTGTCTTTATCGATTCGATGTACAAGACCTGGCCTGTTTGGAGCATTACCAGGTAGGACAGGAGCCGCCACATTTCCCAAATGATATGCTAGTGCATTAACAAGTGTGCCCGTCCAATTGCTAACTCCAGGATGCACGACCATTCCTGCAGCCTTGTTGACTATCATGATATCCTCGTCTTCGTAGATTATATCGAGCGGAATATTTTCAGGCAATACGCCTTCGTCTACTCTGGGTGGATCCGGGAGCACGACAGTGATCGTATGACCTGGTTTTATCTTGAAATTTGACTTTACCGGCGCTCCATCAACCAACACAGCTCCACTTGCGATCGCGTTTTGTATCTTATTGCGGCTGGCCTTAGCCAATTTATCAGTCAAGAATTTATCAATGCGCAGTTGAGCCTGCCCGCGATCAACTACGATGCGATGATGCTCAAATAGGTCATCTGTGCCCTGTTCCTCGAGCCCCGGTGCATCCGAAGTCGTGTCAAAATCATCTATTTCTAAGTCCTCGGTCATAAATATGGTTTGGGGGAAATAATGCTCATTAGGAGCCTTCAAAGTTCGCTCTATCTTCCAGTAAATGGCAATCCAATAGCCAAATTTAGATTTAGATCCTTCCAAGCGGAACCAAATGAAGTATATGGATAGTATGGATTCTTCGTCTTGCCCTCTATAGGGTAAGGGTTTCGGACCTTAGTCCCGATGTCAAATCGAATGATGAAAAATGTAAAGTCCAATCTTAATCCAAAGCCTGATCCAACAGCTATTTCTTTGTAAGATTTGCTGGTAAGCACTGCTCCGGGCCTGCTTTCTTTAATTTTTGTATTGAGTGCCCACACATTGCCAGCATCGACAAACAAGGCTCCTTTGAGTCGCCAAAATATATCAAAACGATACTCCGCATTAATTTCAAATTTGAAATCTCCTGTTTGATAGTAGGGTAGATCAAATTCCGGCTTTGAGCTGATACTGTCGATATACGATCCAGGACCTAATTGCCTGATCCTCCAAGCCCGCATACTGTTTGGACCACCGGCATAGAATTGTTTGACATATGGTACGGCAGTTGAAGTGCCAAATGGCACTGCCAATCCTACATTTGCCCTCAGCATCAAAGCTGTCTTGTTGCCATAGTCCTTTAAGTAGGAGCCTGACCACTCCGGTTTCACGTATTGTGCAGCTTCTGTGCTGCCGATTCGGAATGTATCTCTAAACTGGTTGGCAGCATAATTGACTGCCATCCATTCCAGTCCCGACAAGTCAAAGTTGACTATCGTATAGAATGATTCTCCATTGGATTTGATGCCAGAATTGTGCTCATAAAGGAAATCTCGCAACAATATCCCCGAAAATAACTGGCGCCTAAAACTCCTTTCGAGCACGGGATTGTTTTCCAATATGCTATTGAATGTATCTTGGATAAATGGCACCAAATAGTTGAATCCAATACTGTTGAATCGATAATGGGTGCGATTGTTGTCGGCAAATACATCGTAACCCAAACTGGTATTGATCGAGTGATAGCGATAGTATTTGTTGATATTGAAAAACTCGTAGCTCAGATTGACCTTCGTAGAGGCGTTATCTTCCAGATACTTGTATATCCTTGGATTTAGTATTCTGAGCTTGCTCAAGCCCTTGTACACGCCCGTGGCGTTGACATAAGCCGGGATACTCAATTCATTCGTGACTTTAAATTGCACTGAACGAATTTCATAGGGTGCTCTGGTGCTAAATTCAATACCGCCGATGATCGACGAATTCAATGATTCCGCTCCTTTGAATAGATTGCGGTTTTGGTAGTTTATCGGAGCGTTGAAGCCCAAATAATTTTGCTTCGAAGCACTGATATTCGAATTGTTGATGTTGATCGCATATCCCCAGGCATGTTTTTTCTCTGGGCTGAGGTAGATGTTGTAGTTTATTTTAGTTGAATCATCTGCAGGTAACTCTTTGATATACTGAAACTTATAATAGCCTAATCTGCCTAATCGACGAAGAGTAAGATCGTAATTGTCGACGTTGAATGGCTCCTCAGGCCTCAATTTGATGTTCCTAATGATCACTTTTGGTTTGACCTTAAAGCGTAGGCCGTAGTTGATAAATCTGTAGCCGCCGATCATTGTATCTATTTCAGGTAAGACGTTGATGGTCGCCTGGTAATCGGGATATACCTGAATCTTGCCAATTCGATACTGTTGGTGAGGAAGTCCATTGTTTTGCGGTAGTACTTCCAATAATATGTTGGCGATTCCTTTGATTGTATCGGCTTGCAATGGCGCGATAAATGCTTGGTTGAATTTGGCATATGCATGCTGCTGCATTATCCGCACAATGCGAATCTTTTCAAGATTGTAGAGCTTTTGATTAGCTGGTTCCCCTGCCTTGAGATAGGTATTGGCCTTGTATGCCTGTAGCAGACTGTCGATCTTCTTGTCTTCGCTTACCATATCGACATGCCCTATGCGATACAATTTTTCGGGATTGATAAAATAGGTTGCCTGACCTGTCTGGTCATTTACATTTTCCTGATAAGTCACTGATGCCTGGAAATAGCCTTTCTTCTGCACATATAGCCTCAGTGCGCTTGAAGATGCTTCATTTAGCGATGGATCAAAGAATACCGGCTCCTGCGACAATTTCTTGATGACCCATTTGTCCCATGCTGTAGTATCGGAGGCTTTGCTGTGTTTGAAGTACATCCAAAGTCCGACACGACCCATTCCGAGAAATGTGGTATTTGGCTTCTGCTTGATTACGGGCAACAATTCAGTCTTAAGACCTCTTCTTTCTTTTGAAGGGAGATCTTTCGAAATCTTGATTGTATTTTTAGTGAGTAATATTTGCCCCTCCGTCAGGAACTGGGTAGTATTACACGAGATAAGCATACAAGCACCCATTAGCAGCAGGGCTAGGCTCGGAAAATGGCCAAATGAGCGCATAATTAACTAAGAGTCAAATCCATGCAAGAATCTGAGTTGTCTAAGAACACTGCCCGAAGAATTCAGGCCCTCAAACTTAAGAAAAATCGCGATGATTGGGGCCAATTCTCACTCGAAGGATCAAAGTCAGTACTAGATTTGCTTGCTGATCCAAACGCGGTGGTCACAGATATTGTTGCTCTCCCTGATTGGCTCGATATTCATGGTAAGTTGCTTCATGGCCGGCCTAGCCTTCACATTCATGTCGCTAAGGGCGATGATATGCGTCAAATTGCCGCATTTAAGACGCCTTCGCCGGTCTTAGCCATTGGAAAATTCACACCTTCGCCACTGCCTGAATCTATTGATGATTGGGTATTGTTCCTATCGGGCATACGCGATCCTGGCAATCTGGGTACTCTCTTGCGCATCGCCGATTGGTTCGGCTTGCAAGCAGTGTTTTGTTCGCCTGACTGCGTTGATATCTACAATCAGAAGACGCTGCAAGCCTCGATGGGAAGTTTTTTGCGGATTCCAGGCTTCGAGATGAGTTTTGAAGAATTTATCGCTAAATATCCTGATTGCCCGATAATAGCTGCTGATATGGACGGAGATTCCATTTACGAAGCTAAATTGCCTATTTATGGTGCTTTGTTAGTGGGAAATGAAGGTCGGGGAATTGAAACTGCGCTTTTGGCCTCGGCTGCTGCCACAATTTCAATTCCCGGAACACATTCAAAAGGAGCGGAATCGCTCAATGCTGCTGTTGCAACAGCTATAATTCTTGGAAATATTCGATTCCGAACTAAGCTTACTAGTTTTTGATAAACTGCACTGGAGCTTCTGATCCTTCGATTTGAAGGAAATATGTCCCAGGTGTAAGTTGCTGAATGTCGATGGAACCTTCCCTTTCTCTAGAGATTTCAATTTGCCCATGCTGAATCACTTGTCCACTAACGTTCAGGATCGTGAAGGCGCTTGAATTCACATCTGGCAATTGTCTCACATACAATGAAGTGGACACTGGATTTGGATACACGCTAATCAATACACCTGTATTGCCTTTCATTGCCAAAGTCTGGCTGTAATTGACTGTTCCGTTATTGTCAACCTCCTTGAGGCGATAGTATGGTCCAAATGCTGTACCTAGTCCTGGCTTTACTGTATAACTGTAGCCATTATAAGACTGATTTTTGGCAGGTACTTTCCCTATTTGATTAAAGATGTTGCCATCAGCAGAATTTTCGATTTCAAAATGATGTACATCGACTTCATTGGCAGTTGTCCATTCGAGTAGAAGATCGCCTCCAGCTAGTTTGTTGCCGGTGAAGGTCAGCCAATTGAGTGGGAGGCTTTCCGCGGCAATTGAATTAGTATAGATGATATCGTCTAGGAAGATATTGGCTTCATTACCTGAGCTGCCTTCTCCATAAAACATGAATGAATTGATTGTAGCATTTGCTGCCAATTGCGCCTTGGCTAAATTATCGCCTACTAAAATTCCTCCAACCCATAAATCATAGGTATTTGAACTTACAGAATTAGAAGCGCCATTATAGTTGTAAGCGATTGTAGAGGCGCTGTTATTTCCAAATATTTCAACTTGATAACTAGTGCCTTGTGAAAATGGAGTGCCGGTAATACCTGTTGCATTCCAAGTACTTCCATTGCGATTGAGAGTAGTGATTGCTCCGCTAGCTCCAAATTCAAATCGCAATCCACTAAATATTTGTGTCCCACTAAAGGTGTTACCGTCGCTATAAGTTGATCCGTTACCAGCAAAAAAAGACCAGTAAGTAGTCATTCCAGGAGTTGAAATTTCCCCACCAATATTACTACCTAAAAGCATATTAAACTTTAAGGTAAAGGCACTTGACGGGGAACTGAATCCATTAATTGAAAATTTATTGACAGAGCCGCCAGTAGATGCTTCAATTCTCAATTCAGTACCAGATCCCAAAGAAGCCAATCCCGGGTTTTCGAGGTTAAATGAACCACCTTGATTATTAGATCTTCTTATGAAAGCAGTTCCACCACCTGATGGAGGAGCTGGCAGAAAGGTTGTGGATGTACTATTATTTGTATTATAAACGCCGGTCCCAGTGCCAAAGTCATAATTCCAAGGCTGCGCATTTCCAATTGAAATGGACAAGATTATTGCGAAGAAAGTATATACAAGATTTTTCATACCCATTTGTTTTGAGGCCTTTAAGAGCTACAAAAGTAGGGTATTAAATAGCTTTTTCCAAAGTCTTTACCAAAACTTAACGAATAACTAAAGTATTAAAAGATAGGGAATGCATGCATAACAATTGGATTGTCAAATCATTATGCATGCAATATACTAGGAGAAATATTACTTTTTGACGAAGCGCTGTGCCTTACCATCATCGCCAATACGAATGAAATAGGCACCAACAGGTAAATTACGGACATCAAGACTTGCCTCCTTGCCATTGCCTTCTAGCTTTCCTTCTGAAACCAGTTTGCCGTTGGAGCTAAATACTTGGTAAGATTCTGATTCTAGATTGCCACTTATGAAAATGTGGTCAGATGCAGGATTGGGATAGATCAATTCTGTTGTGCCATCGGTTTTACCTTTTACTATTGCCAGCGTGCTGATGTAGACGGTGCCATCCAGGTCGTGTTCCTTGATGCGGTAGTAGCTATCACCTGATTTGGTGCCAATCCAGGTGTTGTCCATATAGTCGTATGAGTTTTCGGATCTGTTATATGCAGGCATTCTTCCTATTTCAGTAAAGTCCCTGCCATTGAGACTGCGCTCAATGCCAAAATAATCGACATTTTCTTCTTGCGCAGTGCGCCATGACAGTTGCACTTCGGTATTCTTAGCCTGAGCTGCAAAACTAACCCAACGTAAAGGAAGGGCAACTGTTCCTGTGATCGTAACATCATTGCCATTGATATGGCCAACTCTCAGTGTGCCAGTGTTGTTACTAGCTCTGTAGCCATACAATCTGAAAGTCACAACACCTGTAAGGCCTGTTAGTGCTAGAGGGAAATTTTTAGTAGAAACAGTCAAGGGAGCAGTTTGCACGCCAAGACTGCCGACAAAGTTGTCAAGACTTGAGCGAAGCTGGACCGTTTGAGGACCACTTCCGTCGCGATCTAATACAATAGCAATATTGGTGACGTTGACCATTATATTGCTGTGCATACTAATCGAAAACTCGTAATAATCAGTAGGAGCGGGGGAAGTGTTAGATGTCCATGCTCTTGCATTCATCGTGTTGACACCTGCCACTGCCGTAATACCAGCGCCACGTATCAATAAGCCTCCAGCATTCAATCCACCATCTGTAGTGGTGGCTGCGTTGCTAACTTGATCGCCGGGTTGGCCGTTTAGATTCCAGGCATTAAGAGTAATCTGGGCTGAAATATTGCCCCAAAATGCAGCTGTTAAGCTTGCAGCTAGTAGTAGTTTTTTCATATTCTGAGAATTTATCCTCAATGATATGAAAAAAAAACAATATATGTATTTCTTTTGAAAAGAAACTGTTCTGTGGTGCTATAACTACAGGTGTTTCAGTAGCGTTTCTTCAAGATTTGCTCTTGGATTGATTGCAGCAATCTTGCCATCACGTCCGATCAAGAAGGTTTTTGGAATTGAACTGACACCATATACTTGAGCTGGTACGCAATTCCATTTCTTAAGATCACTAACGTGTGTATCCCATACTAGACCGTCAGCTTTGATAGCGTCGATCCAACGTTGTTTGGTCGAAGTCTTTTGTGCTTCTAGTTGTGCAGGATCTGTATTTTGCGCAGTTCTGCTATCAACGCCATCAAGTGACACTGAGAATACGGTAAAGCCTTTATCCTTGTACTTGTTATACACTTCTACTACGTGAGGATTCTCTTTGCGGCATGGTCCACACCAGCTAGCCCAGAAGTCTAGTAGTACTACTTTTCCTTTCAAGCTCGCAAGCGAGTGCATTTTGCCATCAGGTCCAGGAAGGTTGATATCTGGAGCCATTTCACCTACTTTGATTTTTTCTTGAGCTACTGCTTGTTGGCCCTGTTGCTCAAGTTGGGCGATCATATTGGAGTATCCGGCAGCATATTCTGAACCAGGATACACCTTGTTAAGTTTCTCATTGATTGATTTGTGCAATGCGACGCTACTTGCATCTTGCATAGTATTCAAAGCAATCAACATCGCTGTCAATGGATTAGCTGCAGCTTCAGCAGCGGCTTTGACGCCTGCCATGTCAGTTTGTTTCTTGACAAGTTTTTGTATTGTAGCGCGGAAATATTCAGAATCCTCAGATCCTGTGATTGTATATTCAAATTGATCAAGTGTAGCGAGATCGCCTTTGATTTCAATGTTTTTCTCTTTGCCGTTAGTCACCAACAAAATTGGTTTCTGACCACTGCGAATGCGGTACAAACCAGGAGCAAGTCCTGCTTCAACTGCAATGCTGAATTTGCCACTGGCATCGGCATCCGCCTTGCCCATCACTTCAGTAGTATTGTCTAATTTCAGCTTGTCAAGAAATATCTGCATGCTGGCTGCGCCAACAATCTCACCTTTGACAATAGTGCCTTTGGCTTCTGTACCGGCACAACCGATATTCAATAAAGTGCTAAGACTCAAGAAAGCGGCCCAAAGTATCATTTGCGTTTGTTTGTGTTTCATAAATTTGTTCAAAATTAAATGCTTCTGTTCGATCCTTTCGTTAAGGATACGTTATTGTTTCAAATTACCTACAATTCAGCCATTTAGGCTCCTGCAAATTCATTTTCAAGAATCTCTCCAAGCGTATTCTCGTATGCTGGAACCCAATTGCTGATATCGCCCCAAGTCTCGCCATCTATCAGCATTTCTCCTTCAGTTACTTGACCTAAACTGCTAAATGCCTGATTATGTTCTCTAAGAAATGCCTCGAAGGCATTTTGATTCGCCTTATTAACCGATACAACTATTCTGCTTTGTGATTCGCCAAACAGGAAAGCGTCCTTACGAATTGAAGAATCTACTTTTATGTCAAAGCCTAGTTTGCCTGCCATGCCACTCTCCAATATATTGGTAAATAAACCACCGTCTGAAACATCATGGGCCGTCTCCACCAATGATGTCTTAATTAACTTGAGTACTGTTGATTGCAAAGCAACTTCTGTCTTTAGGTCAAATTTTGGAGTCGATGACGCCTTAATGTTGTGAATCTGACGAAGATATTCCGTGCTTCCGATATCATTTTGTGACTCACCGATCAAATAGATCAGATCTCCACTCATTTTGAATGCAAGTCCCATGATATCGTCGACATCGTCAAGGATGCCCAACATTCCGATCGTGGGAGTGGGAAATATTGGTTCAGTGCGATCTTTGAATACCGATTGATTGTAAAAGCTGACATTTCCACCAGTCACCGGTGTATCCAATGCCCTGCATGCTTCACCCATACCTTTGATCGCTTCTACAAATTGGTAGAATACTTCAGGATTGTAAGGATTGCCAAAATTGAGGCAGTTTGTAATAGCCACAGGTAATCCTCCGGCACATACTATATTTCGCGCAGCTTCTGACACTGCTATCATAGCTCCAACATATGGATCAGCGTGAACGTATGTCGAATTGCAATCTGTGCTGACAGCCAATGCCTTCGTAGTTCCTTTGACACGAATCACGGCTGCGTCACTTGGAAAATGAGTGCATAAGTTGTTTGTCCGCACCATGCTGTCGTATTGTTCAAATACCCAGCGCTTCGAAACAAGGTTTGGTGACTTCGACAATTGCTTTGCAGCGGCGAGATAATCGCTTGGCTCCACTATACTCGTGATGTCAAATTTGGCCAATTCATCGATGTATGCGGGCTTGCGCGATTCCCTCTCGTAGATCGGAGCACCACCGCCCAAAACGAGGCTATCGGCATCAACATCGGCCACTTTATCATCTTCTACAAAGAAGCAAAGTCTGCCCGTGTCGGTTACTATGCCAATTTCTTCGCATTCAAGATCCCATTTGTCAAATATTGCTTGTAGCAAATGACCTTTGCCCTTATGTGCCACAATCAACATTCTCTCCTGACTTTCTGATAGCAGAATTTCGAAAGGTTGCATATTCTTTTGGCGTGTGGGCACTTTGTGAAGCCAAACATCCATGCCGGCGCCGCTCCTTGCACTCATCTCTGAAGTCGAGCAGATGATGCCAGCTGCTCCCATGTCTTGCATGCCCACGATAGCTCCTGTCTGGATAGCTTCGAGAGTTGCTTCGAGTAGTAGTTTCTCCTGAAATGGGTCTCCAACCTGCACTGCAGGTAGATCTTGAGCGCTGTCTTCAGTTAGATCTGCTGACGCAAATGTCGCTCCATGTATGCCATCCTTGCCTGTGGCTGAACCAACGATGTAAACTGGATTACCTGTTCCTTCGGAGATCGCGGAGACCGTTTCACCAGCTTTCACGATACCTACAGACATTGCATTGACAAGGATATTTTGATTGTATGACTCATTGAAGAATACTTCGCCACCGATCGTCGGCACGCCGAGACAATTGCCATAGTCACCGATACCATGCACCACACCTTTGACCAAATGTCGGGTGTGGGCAAGTGCAGGGTCTCCAAATCTCAATGAATTGAGGGCAGCAATCGGTCTTGCGCCCATTGTAAATATATCGCGATGTATGCCTCCAACTCCAGTAGCAGCACCTTGATAAGGTTCGATTGCTGAAGGGTGATTGTGCGATTCGATCTTAAATGCACAGCCCAAGCCATCGCCAATGTCTACCAAACCTGCATTTTCTTCACCGGCACCAACTAAAAGTCTTTTGCCTGATCGTGGCAAAGTCTTGAGATGCTTGATCGAATTTTTGTAACTACAATGTTCGGACCACATGACTGAATAGATGCTCAGTTCTGTAAAATTGGGCATTCGGCCCATGATTTGCTGAATCATGCTGAACTCATCAGGTGTCAGTCCAAGATTTTGGGCTATTTCAAGGCTAACTTTTGGTTCAGACATATTTATTTTTTGTTGCTGCGACAAAGATATTAAAGATATTATAGTTTGAAAGTTTGGATGAGAACTTAAGTCTAAGGCGTCATTGGCAGGGGGCAACTTGAAAAGCTCCTGATTTTTCCTCAATTTTACTATATGAAAGACAGAGAATTGAATATTTCAAAATTTCAGATGATGTATCGTTCTGCTTATCTGCTATTTTCATTGCTGTTACTAAGTTTTCAAGGCATAGCTCAGGTTAGTTCCATACAAATTCCTGTTAGCAGAGATGGCGATCTGATCGTCAACCCATTTGCCGGAGGCGTCAATATACCTCAGCTAAATGAAGTAGATCTCGACCTTGATGGCGTCAATGAATTGCTGATATTTGATAGAACAGGAAATGCTTGGTTGCCTCTTAAATACGATCCTTCAGTCAAAGGTCATTATCGTTATGCTCCCGAATTTCTCCCTCAATTGCCCAAATTGAATCAATTCGTGCTATTCAGAGATTACAACAAGGACGGATTGATGGACATTTTTGCAAATTCGCTAGTACCTGGTGTACATGGAGTGACAGTATTTACTGGAAAGGACTCGGGTGGAAAATTGTATTTTGAAGAATACGATTTTAAATACGGCAATTTCAATGTTATCTATTACCCTGATGCGCAGAATAAGGCAATCAACTTATATGTGAGCGAATTTGACTATCCAGATGTAAGTGATATGGATGGCGATGGCGACCTTGATATAGTGGCGTTTGAAAGCAGTGGAGGATACGTACACTTGTATCAGAATATGGCTATTGAAAATGGGGAGTCTCTTGATAGCATGCATTTTCGCCTCGCAGACTTTTGTTGGGGAAATTTTCTGGAACCAGGCAATCACAACACTTTATTATTGAGTGCAAATGCCTCTCTGTGTGCTGACTTGCTTGGATCTATTGACACCCGACATGCAGGATCTACATTGATGAGCATTGATCTTAATAATGACGGTGCTCGTGAAATGTTGATTGGAGATCTTTCATTTAGCAATATTGTAGCTGCTTATAATACAGGAACTGCCACTGATGCATTTGTAAGTAGTCAGGATACAACCTTTCCCAATTATGATTTGCCGGTCAATTTGCCTGTGTTTCCTGTTGCATTCAATGTTGATGTAGATCGTGATGGCTCCAAGGATCTTGTATTTGCTCCAAATATTGCTCCTGCGGAAGATCGCAATCCGATGTGGTACTACAATAACACGACAGGCAATCAAAGTCCTGTTTTTCACTTTTCTGATTCGAGCTTTGTCACAAGCAGTATGATTGATTTTGGGACAGCTTCACATCCGGCATTTGCCGACGTCAATGGCGATGGCTTGATTGATATGATACTGGCGCAGGGAGAAAAATTCATCTACGGAGGGGTATCGCAAGAATCTAGTTTGAATCTATTTCTGAACACTGGAACCAGCACCAATCCCGCTTTTACCTTCTCCCAAACTGATTGGGCGGGGCTGAGGCAATATAGCTTGTGTGTTGATTGTCCTAAACATTATGCACCTGCATTTGGCGATATTGACGATGACGGAGATCAAGATCTATTCGTTGGAGAGTTTAATGGTTACATCATCTTCTTGCAAAATATTGCCGGACCGAACCAGTCCATGGCATTCGCCTCGCCACAACTGCAATGGCTTGGTATCGATGTAGGACAAAATAGCTCGCCATGCATATTCGACATCAATCAGGATGGTTTGCTTGACTTGATAGTAGGGGAGCGCAACAACGGCAATATCAACTACTTCCAGAATGTTGGGACAAAATCTAATCCTGTATTTGATCCCATTCAGGAGAATGCACCGAATCTTCCAAAATTGGGATTGATCGACACTAGAAATGGAATTCCAGGTTCACTAGGCTGCTCTGCACCGCTGGTTTACAAAGAAAATGATATCGTAAAGATCATGGCCGGCACTAGTGCTAGCGATCTTAAGATATGGAAGGTCAACAAAGATGATCTAGGGGCTGCTTTTGAGCTACTCGATGGACACTATGGACAGATTTCAGCTGGTGACAGAGTAAAGCCTGCGATGGCAGACCTTGATCTAGACGGTTTCAATGAGCTACTGTGTGGCAATATGCGCGGTGGATTCACTTTGTATCACACTGATATCGCATCAGGGCTATCTTCCACGTTACCGATTGAGCAATTTTCAATGGATTTATTTCCAAATCCGGCGCATGAAACAATCAATCTTGTCGGGGCCGATTGGTCTTCGTCGGATATTTGGAACATCTATAATTCGGTCGGCCAATTGATTTCGTCAGGCAAGATGACAGCTAATGGCAAAATTTCAATTGCTGATTTGAATACCGGCTACTATGTTGTTCAAGTATTTAGCGGCAACAAGCAGGGGCAAATTTCCTTTATAAAAGGAAAATAGAACGGACCTCATTTAAATAATATACTGCCTATCCTCAACAAGTTAGCTCCATTTTGCAAAGCGATCTTGTAATCTCCTGACATACCCATTGAGAGGGTATCAATTTGGGCTGCGACAAAATTATCTGAGTTTCTAATGGCTTCATAGCAGCTATGAAGTAGTGCAAATTCTGATGCGACTTGATTTTGGTCTTCAGTAAATGTGGCCATGCCCATCAGCCCTTTCACCTCAAGGAACTGATAGTTTCGCTGCTTCAGCATTTCAATAAACGCGTGGAGGTCAGCAGCTTCAATTCCAAATTTTTCCTCTTCTGCCGCAATGTGAACTTGAATTAATACCTTGATTCTTCTGTTGAGGGCTTTGCCTTGCTTTTCTATTTCATCAGCCAATTCGATACTATCGACGGCGTGAATCAAATGCACAAATGGTGCGATTGATTTGACTTTGTTGCGCTGCAGGTGACCGATTTGGTGCCATTGGATGTCCTTTGACAGAATCGCCTGTTTTTCAAGCATTTCCTGCACCCGATTTTCGCCAAATGAGCGCAAACCCATGTCATATAGTTCCGAGATGAGTTCTGGACTTTGATTTTTGGTCACAGCAATCCATTTGGCTCGATTTGCTGTAGCTTCTTTCTCGATTTGATTTACTATCTCCTTATTGACTTGGCTCATAGTGCCGAAAATACAAATTTGATGTAGAAGCTTTCAATAGGAATTTGCCATAGCGTTGATGAACATTGTTAAAATAACTAATGTTCTATCATATTACGATTATTTGGCATACAAATTGCGTAGCCTTTGATACCCGCGTGATGTTCATCGGGGTCAGTGTTATGCCGACAAGAGCTTCTAACAATTTTGAGCCTGCATATATTGAATTTTCTGATTTAACCGTTTAAGTGAAAATGAAAGCACCCATGAACTATTACCGCAAACCGCAAGACAACAGTCAGTCCAAGACGATAGCTATCGTGGCGGCATTGGCATTTCACGCAGTCATTATTGGGGCCATCACCATGGGTTCCTTTAAAGGTCATGCACCTGAGAATTCGATTG
>JBDSUZ010000107.1:0-4937 GCA_039927395.1 Saprospiraceae bacterium
AAATACATTCTGAGTGGCTTACTCTCGTTACATCTTCTAAGCATCCAATGGCTGCCAAGTAATAATCGTTTGCATTCTGCCACCAGTTTCTTGTAGTTCTCCAATGTTTTCTCTCTTCTTCAGCGAAAAGTTTTAACCCTAAATTAAAATTGCAAGTATTAAATTGAAAAATCCATTGTACCCAAGTACAGGACAGTGCTTCTATTTTCATGTTTAGCTTGTCAACCTTTAGTTCAGATTTCATGATGTTCTCCTCTGCGAAATCTACTAAAGGTTGGTCAAAATCAGCTTCAAAATAAGGAAATTCATTTGGTTCATGTTGTAGGGAATATAATTCTCTCCAAAATTCTGTTCCTGCTGTCTCAATACCGTAAAATGCAACTTTATAATCAGTATAAGATGGCTCTGAATTAAGGGTTACTATTTTATCGGCCCCAACTGCATAATCCTCCGAAATAGAGGTTAATAGATCATCCATTAATAAAGGAACAATGTCAAATGCAACAAATTCGCAAGCATTATCAATAATTTGCTCAAAGAAGAGTGAAACAAAAAAACTCTCAATGGTGGGTATAGTGATATGTGAGTAAATGGGACCATCAAGAGCTTCGGAGCATGCTTTATTAGCAAAATCTTGAAGTAATACCTTATTATTAATAATTTGAGCTCCCATATTTGGAGAGTTAAATGTAACAACCCCACCAAATTGCCTCTCTTCGGGATCAATACCCCCATCATCTATATCTCCTAAATGGTATTGATAATCTAAATATCTAGCCACCACTCCACCTTGTGAATGCCCAATGACGATATTTCGAGTGGGATCAATCATATAAGGTGAGCTATAATAACCATTGGCAAGTGAATACATATTGTTATGTACTCCAACAGCTGCAGTTGATATCGCATAAGGAGAATATGCTGGTTGATAACATATCACTTCTCTAGCTTTATATGTCGATGATAATCCTATTATTTGTGTTTGCGTCGCTTCCGCAACTTTATCCCAGGAATATTCATCTGCACCCAGTCCATGAAGCCAAAAAATTACCCGTTCTTCTGCATAAGGATCCAATGGGGGGCCTTCTGCATAGGGAGGAGTTTCATTTGTTGGAACTTCAAAAAGCAATAATGTATCTTTAGATTCCCCTAGATTGATATTTCGGAATTGATCACAGAGCTCGAGTCCCTGACCAAAATTAATGGTGATTGCACTGAATATGAAAAGAATAGTAGCTGAAATTTTCATGATTTACTTGTTTTTAATTTTTAATAAAAGTTTCTACCTGGGTGATATCCTTCCCAGAAAGTATTATGTGATATGATCCTTCCTGAAATCCTGCTATATTCTGATTGTAAATCCCTGTTGAAGGGAATGATCCCTTTTCATAATTCTTCCATTAGAATCTACGATTGTAAACCGTTCATAAATTTCAGGTTGATTTGCCTCAATATGTATTTCCGATTGAGCGGGATTTGGAGAAATTGTAAAAAGTAACTTTTGGGGTCTATGTTTTGAACTTCTAGGTTCTAGTGGAGAGAACTCATAGTCATTATATGTATTTTCAGCTACAAAAGTGACACACTCTCCATTTGTGAAGGTTTTTGTTTCCCAAACTGTAGTCCTCATTGGAATTAGTATTCCACTTTCTAGCCTATGGTATTGTTCTAAAATTTCATATTGTAATTTATCATCTTCAAATATTCTAGTTTGCGTTGTAAGATTTAACGTATCCAGAATTCTAACCATACCATCCTTGCTCATAGTAAACAAACCACCAGCTGTTGAAGTAGTCCATCCTGCCGTTTGTAAAGTAGTTATATTGGATCCATTGGGATAATTCAAATTTGGAGGAGCATAAAGCCCATTTTCAATAATACTCAGTTTTACAGTATCAAAAAAAGTTTGAAAAGCAGAGTCTGCAGCAACCATCAATAAGGTGTCGGCGAATTTGTCTAAAATCACCGATCCATTAGAGTTAATGATTGTAGTTTTAGGCACTTTGGTCCTCCATGGTTTTACAGAGCTATCAAATACATGCTCTTTTTCTACCTGCCAATTTCCAAGAGTATCAGCAACTTTCTCAATCCGCTCTACTTTAAATGAAGGCCTACTATCAATTTTGTCAAAAATATGCCAATTGCTTACTGAACTAGTATCAACGGATTGGAAATAGGTTGATGTTGTAATTTCATAAGAAAGTGTAGTGGCGGCGGTACCTAGCGTTTGAGCATTAAGGCTGCATATGGCAGGAAAGAGAAATAGAATTAATGCAAGGAGCTTATGAAATTTGTATAATTCTAAGTAATTGTCTTTCATTGGTAATAAGTTAAAAGGTTATAAATAATTACCTAAATTATCAATCGATTTAGGAAATTAGTAATTTTCACCTTATAACTTTTGTTCTATTCTTAAGAACATATTAATTACATTAATAAAAATTGGTGTATAGCAAATGGTATAGGGCGTAAGGAAGTTTGCAAGTTTGCGAGTTTGCAAATCATCGAATCATCGGTTCTCAGGGACTTCGTCAGTGGTTTCAAACACTGACGAAGTTTGTGTGGCACGAAGAGCGATCGATACGAAATCACTTTTCCAAAGTTTCGAACTTTGGAAAAGTTTATGTGATGAGTCCCGATTTTTTCTTCTCTCCTTACTTTTTTGTCCAAGCCACAAAATAGTATGGAGAATCAGAAAATATGCTGGCTATTCGGTAATAGGTTTTGGGAAATACTGGATCGAATTGACTTGTGCAAATCGGCACTACGCTCAAAATCCATTTGCCATAAACGCAAGGCATTTGCACGGAGACGCAATGCATTGCGTCTCTACATCAAATCATCAAACAAAAAAAGCCCGGTTTTCACCAGGCTTTTTTTTATTTCAGCTTCGAATGAAAGTCTTATTGCGACATCAATGGAGTCACAGCGCCTCCGCCAGGACCTCCTACTACAAATGTAGCGGCGATGCAAAGGATGAATAATGCTGCTGCCAGGTACCAGGTGATCTTCTCGATGAAATCGGTTGATTTGGCCGCTCCAAACATCTGATTGGCGCTATTGCCACCAAATGTGGAATCCACTCCGCCACCCTTTGGGTTTTGGATCAATACTACCGCCATCAATAATATACAAACGATGGCGATCAAAATGGTGATTAAAGACAACATATGCTCTTACTTCTTTTTCAGTTTTTCAATTTGCTCGGCAAAGATCGCACTTTTTTCCGGATTCGCCAAAGATAGTTTGCGGTACATCTCTCTTGCCTTCTCCAAATGCCCCTGACTGGCCAACAAAGTCGCCAAGGTCTCAGAGATTGCCTCTTCACTCGACACCAAACTCTGATCCGCTATCTTGCCCAATATCTGATCTTTGCGCAGATGCTTTGACCTCTTTTTAGAGATCTTCCTATCCCTGCTCACAACAGCCGCTGGGCGTAAATGTTCCTCCGGAGCTCTTTCAGACATCGCTGATGCAGCAAATCGTCGTGGGAAATTTTCAAAATCTACGTAATGTGGCTTGCCATTCTTTTGACGAAGGTATTTGGCAAATGCGGAGAGATTTTCAGGCTCTGCAATCGAAATGACCTTTTCTTGTACTATATCGGGCATTTGAGATGAACTCTCCTCGATCCGCACTTCTTGTCGCTCAATTTCGAGTACTTCGATGCTAGTTTCCTCAAATTTACCCGCGACGAATTGCTTTAATTGAGAGCGATCAGCCGAAAGCGTCGCGGCAGAATCAATTGGACTTATCGAGAATTTGGCGGCCACAGCCTGTATTACAGGACTAAATGCAAACTCCTCCATCAACTGACGGATTTCTGCTGCCTGATCTTCTCCGATCGAGTTTGCAGTAAGCAGCGAAGCCAGTTGAGTTGAGTCTAATGCCATACATGGGATTTGCTACAAAGGTAAAATTCTTATCAAGTTGGAGGAGTCCTATCAGAAGAAATCCATGAAATGAATCATTTCAAGCTACCAATTGGCAAATGCCTTGTTGAAAATATCCTCAGTGAGCTGATTCATGATAGCCTCCGTCAACTGATCTTGCACCGACAGTAGATTGGTGCTGCCTGGATAGTCTTGAAAAAAGGAGAAATTCTGCCTGAAATTGGCTGTAGTATCCTGATTGTTGATAAAATTTACTTGAAATGCCATAGTCAGACGGTTGATCGCCGATTGCTCTCCCGGCTGTGGGGCTACTGATGAAACAGTAAAATCGACCATCGAACCGTTGAACTCGACATCTGGCTTTACATCATTGTAAGTCAGTCTCGATTCGATCCGTATCTTATCTTTCAATTTTTCTGTAAATCTCTGCGGCATAGCAGGATCCCCACTCACCGTTCTATTCTGAAAGTTTGCCACATAAAAGGTCTGCACATTGGGCGAAATACTGATTCCTCGCAATGAATAACAAGCAGATCCCAGCGACAAAAAAAGGGAAATCAGGACGAACCATTGAAATATGCGCATCTTAATCTGCATTAATTGTCTAGGGAATATTGAGAGATCTTGCGGTAAAGTGTGCGCTCCGAAATGCCCAGTTCTTCAGCGGCTTCCTTCCTTTTGTTGGCATGTTTTTTCAAGGCCTTCTTGATCATTTCTTTTTCCATATTCTCCAGCGACAGGTCTTCGTCGATGATCTCTGTCCGATTGAAATGATTGTCCTTTGCATTAAGAATGTATGGCCTATTTTGATCGGCAGACTGGAAGTTAGTGCCATAATCGGACTCTTCTCTATTCTGATGCTCATTGTCATTTTCAGTAAAATCAAGCGGACGACTATTTGAACGGATCGCAGGGCGGATATTGGCATTTTTTGTGCGTAACACAGTCATATCTGGCACTTCCAGATCATTGTTGCGTATCATTTCGAACACCAGACCTTTGAGATCGTTGAGGTCGTGCTTCATATCAAATAGCAATTGATAG
>JBDSUZ010000108.1:0-8700 GCA_039927395.1 Saprospiraceae bacterium
AGCCCCTCAGCGCTGATGGTACTACCCCTAAAGGGTGGGAGAGTAGGTCGTTGCCATTTTAATACAAAGAGCCTCAGTCATTTATTTGATTGGGGCTTTTTTGTTGCTTTATAGCCCCAAATATTGCTATGCAGCCAAGATTCGAACATTCATCCGCACGTTTTTTCATAGGCAAGAAAATCATAACCCGCCTAGCCAATAACGATACACGAGATCTCTGGCAAAGCTTCATGCCCCTCCGAACCTCAATCCCCAACAGAATTTCAGAGGACTTATTTTCGATTGAGATTTATGATCCACAATTAGACTTCTTTCTCTTTGATTCCCAATCACCATTTGAAAAGTGGGCTGCCGTGGAAGTTCAAATGGTTGTCCATTATCAATAGAGTTTTTGAAAATGCATTGGCATTCAATCAAGATCTCAGTACTTGGGATGTCAGTAATGTCAATGTTAGCAATAAGTTTTGGGAGAACACTAACCATGTTCAAGCTAACCGAATAAAAAAAGGGAACCTTTTTACAAGTTCCCTAAATCTCTTACTTGATTACGTTTCTACGAAAGAAAGAGGCTTGACCAAGTCTATATGGTGCAAATGTAAAAATAATTTACGAGATTACCAAATTATGAGAATAGAATTTAGAAACAAATATTTATCAAGACCGAGGTACAACAGATACCTAATAGCAACAGCAAATAATAGAAATAGAGCAAATAGACTTTATAATGCAAATATTCGTTTGGCTCAGTCATTTCATCCGATCTTGAGTCAATTCGAAGTTGTATTTAGAAACAGCCTTAATATATTGTTATCCTCACATTTTACCGACCCTGATTGGATTATCACAGAGAAAACTGGATTTATGAGAGATAATTCACTAAGAAATTCACATTACTTTTTAAGAACTTGTGTACAAAAATCAGAAAAAAGACTAACACGAAGAGGTATTCCCATAACAAATGGTAAAATCATATCCGACCAAACATTTGGATTTTGGTTAGCTTTTTTCCTTTCACATCATTATTCATTAGTGGGTGGACAGCCAATTCATATTTTCGCACATAAACCCACGTTTGAAAATAGAGCAAGTATTTACGATAAACTAGATGAAATAAAAAACTTCAGAAATAGGGTAAATCACTGTGAACCCATTTGTTTTACTGGACACATTATTGATTGTTCTCACGCTTTAGATATTAGAGACAAAATATATGATTTAGTAAGTTGGATTGATCCAAATCTTGTCCCGTTTTTTAAGAATATTGATAACATTCAAAGTAAGACAAGTCAAATTATGAACATATAAAAAAGACCTACCGCTAACATCGGTTTGGCAATATGGCGGGTTTAGATCTAAATTCAAGTTCAGGTTTTCAATTGAACTTTAGTGCTAAGTTGAAGATTTGTGCTTCGATTTTCGCTATATCATCTAGCCGAAATCCAATCTGCGTCAAATGTTTGCCAATTCGAACATGAATCACATCTTCGGTACCTGGACTCTTAAGCCAGCAGTCAAAATGAATGGATTTCTGGATGCTGCGGCAATGGATTGTTGCAATTACAGTAAGACTCTAATGGGATGGGCTAATTTTTTCGGTATACCTTTCGACCTTGAGTTGGGAGCGGCGAGAATTCAATACTCTGGCGAAGCTATACCGCAAAGAGAATGGCTTGAAAATATAGGTCGGACAATCACCGATGCCGGAATCGATCCCGATTGCGATTTCATCTCCAGATTAATTGATCAGAAAGAAAATGTACTTGAGTTTTACCCAAATCCAGCTACCGACATCTTACATCTGAATACCGACAGCCAAAGTCAAGCAATAATCTACAACAGCATCGGTCAGCAAGTGGGCGATTTTAGTGTAGTTTCAGGAGACAATTCCATTCCTATTGGGGCTTTGACGCCGGGGATGTATTTTGTGACGCTCAACAGCGGAAAAGCAGTTCAATTTTTTAAAGATTAAAATTGGAATTAAGATATACCCAATGAAAGTAGCTCAGCTTTTTTCTGGTTTCATCGCTTTATGTTTCCTAAATATCTCCGCAGCCCATGCCCAGGAAGATACCGCTGGTGATGAATATATGAAAATGGGAGAAGCTTTCAAGAAATCTTCATTGCCAGATAGCGCAGTTTTCTATTTCAAAATGGCCTCTGAAATGTATCAAGCCAAAAGCAATATCGAAAAGCGGATCAATGCTTACAATCAGGCCGCAACCATATTGGCCAGACAAGACAAATACGCAGAGGCAAAGGACTTACTCAAAAAATCATTAGATGAAGGTCTGTTTGTACTGGATAGCAACAATCTAAATATTGCGACGACTTACTTAACCATGGGCGTCGTGTATGCCGCTGAAGATAAATTTGCTCAATCAATCAAGTACCACGAGAAGGCGCTACAAATCTGGCTCAAGTTGTTGGGCGAAAATAGCGCAGATGTCGCCACGAGTTATGGCAATATTGGCAATGTATACTTCCGCTCAAAAGACTTCAAAAAAGCGCTTACCGCTCATCTCAAAACATTGCAAATCAGGGAAGTAGTATTTGGGCCAAAAGCCGCAGAACTCACTCAATCCTTCAATAATCTGGGGAATACCTACAAGGAATTGAAAGACTATCCCAATTCAGCAAAATACCATCAAATGGCCCTTGAAAATAAGCTTGTGCAAGTTGGTGCCGGAAGCATGGAATTGAAAAAGTACTATCTCAACTTGAGTGAACTGCACTATTTGATGAACAACAAAGAGCAAGGTGACAATTTCAAATCCCTGGCTAATTTCTTGAAATAGATCAGGGCAATTACAATACTACCAACTTACCTGTTCCAAGTTTTCCATTTTGTGATATAGTGAAATTGTAGATTCCCGGCAGATCGGGTGCCTTAAATGGCTTGCCCTCTTGCAAAGGAATCTGATAAACCAATTTACCCTCAGCGGTGAATATTTTGAATTGTCCTTGTACGAGTTTAGCTCCGCTAAATTGTACCATTTGGCCATTGATGGCCGGATTAGGAAATACGTGAATGGCCTCCGCAACAGGATCTGATTTAACAGAACTGGTTACATCAACTTTGAAATCCCATATCCCACGTCCATGCGTTCCGAACCGCACTACATTTTGGCTAGCAACATATTCAACTGAGTAGTAGGTCTGATTAGGAGCTGAAGCACCAAGCATTGGGTACCATTTGTTTTCCTCAACGATATAGACGTATGGACCTGCTTCTGTAGCGGCATAAAGCATTTTTTCATCAGGGCTTGCCGCCAATTCGATGACCAGTGTTTTTGGCAAGCCATTGTTCATTGGTGTGAAATTTTTGCCGCCATTGACAGATCTATAAACACCTGGATTTGAATATCCGCTGCCACCAAACCACAAGAGTTTTGAGGTTTTGGTAGATGCTAATACAGTAGAGCCATACAAGTATAGGTAATCGGGGCCATTAAAGGCAGCTGATCTAACCCAGCTTGCTCCATTGTCCTCTGAGCGAAAGAAAGTACCATCTTCGGTGGCAACATACATGAATCCGGGATCGATTTTGGAGATTTCAATGGCTGAAATCCCGTTTTCGCCAGTATTCGAATTTGCCCTGAAGTCATAGTCAAATTGCGATGATTCGATGCTAAATGTTCCAGCATCATTTACAGCCGTCAATTTGATCAAGTAAGATCCGGGGCCTCCGTTGATATTTCCTCCGCCTACATACACCGAATTTTCAGCAGGATCTGCTGTCTCGGCCGTAGGAACCATCCAACCGTAATTTGGTTTATTATCGCCTTCCAATTGCCATTCTGTAGTATAGCCTGAGGTCTTCGGTTGGTCGTAATATGTGTACCACCCTCCAGGATATTCCATCCATAGGGCCTTGCCATTGTTGGAAAATGCCATTTGTCCATAATCGCCCGAAATCACTTGATCAAATGAAACTGGCTCCTGCAAAGTGCCCAATGAAGTCCTTTGAAATCCCTGATCTTGCGTACCTCCATAGATGAAGTTTGGATCAGCAGGGCTGGTTATCACATCATAAAACTGACCAACATTGAGGCCATAGAAGCCAATGTTGTTAAATTTTAGGCCATCATCATAGCTGATATATACACCACCGTGATTGCAGTTGACGAGGAAATTACTACCGTCTTTTTTGAGGAAATATTCATAATCCATCATATCGGCGTGCAACTTGTTAAGCACATCATCATAATATTCCCACCATTCATTGACCAAACTGTAAAATGTACCCCCATTCTGTGAGCGAAACATATTTACTCCTCCGGCAATTAAGTATTTCAAATCATTTGGACTCGACACTATTCCTGCACCCCAAGGGTCGATTGGAATTTCAGATTTCTCCTCCCATGTCGCACCGGCATCCATCGAAACGAAGGTTTTGGTATTATCCATCACGGCCACCAACTGTGAGGCATCTTTTGTTCCAGCCAGATCAACATTTACTTGAGTTGGAAGCCCTGTAACTGCAGTAGTTATCGCATCATCAGAGCTCAAATTGACCATTCGAGATCCATCGACCAATATCAGCGCATGTGCAGCATCAAGTGGGTCAAATATGCCTACTTGGTCATACTCAGCGTCAAATATGGAGTCCATCTTTTCGAATGTTTGACCCAAATTGACTGAGCGGAAAAATTCAAAACTGCTTTTATTTAGTTGATCGTTCCAAGTCTGCATGACATACCAGAGGGTCTGTGCATTGTCCTCTAGTGTGATCATCTGCTTTGGAGCACCCCATGAATTTGTGTAATTTATTCCTTGTGACTTTGACCAGGTTTTTCCTTCATCATCGCTGTAAAAAATATCCTTAGCCATCGCTGTAAATATCCTTTTGGAATTTGTCCCACTTGTAAGTACTTGCAATATTCTTCCATCAAATCGCAGCCCTTCATTGAGGGGCAACCATTCGTAGCCATCGATTGCTCCTCTCCAAAGTGTTCCTCCTGCTGAAATCGCATATAGCGAATCCGTCTCTTTGTCATAATCAATCACTTGTACGCTACCAGCCTGATCGTAACTGCCTCTTTCAAACCACTCACCTTTCAATTGCCCGTTGGCTAGAAGCTCTTCTCCCCGACTATTCAGATTGCCAGTGGCGATGAGTTCCTGGTATAGATGTAAAGCATTTTGTCGCTCAACTGTACGCCAGTCTACGCCTGGTGCTGCCTTGTGCATATTCTCCCAATGAGCCCTGCGCAATTGTCCATTATTGCCTTCTTCCATGTCCATTTTGACTATGGTTCCTTCTTTTGGCTTAGGAAATTTTGTCTTTGAAAAGTTGATTTGTGAGAACACTGCTGCACAGACAATCAACAAGAGAGTAAATAGGGCAATACGCATAGCTAAAGGTTTGCACTAAGATACTTCAAAGTCGAAAAAAATCGGAGGACTTGGCCCCTTTGATTGATTGTATGAGGCACTTATTACATTTAGGTGACTGAAAATTGAGGTTTTTGGAATAGTCAAGCCTATATTCTTCTATACTTTTGCTTGATTTGCTTCAGTGTAAGGCATTCACAGTAGGATTCCATTTACCTTGTGTGCAATTACGATAGCTAATAATGCGCAAAAAATTATTCCTCGAATTATTGATGTGGTTGATCACTATTGTGATTGTCATTTTGGTGCTTTTTCCTATTTACCTCAAGGTGCCAGATTATCCCTTTTGGCTTAGCAACACGGTGTTTGTCGTCACAACGATCACTTTAGTACGGTACATTTTTTTGCTTAAATTGACATGGCTGGCGCATATGCAAAAGATGAAAGTCGCTTGCCTACTGCTTATGATTCCATTGGTGAGTTACCTTATTTCCGAGCTAAATTTCTTTCAGGTGTATCTCGATGAGAATGACATTGAATCCTTCATCGGGCATCTCGATCATGGCAATATGATGCAGATGGATAAATATATTCGTGCAGAAATGGTGTTTTTTGGAACTACCGCGATCATTTCCTGCTTTATATTTCAGGTGAGGATGGTCATATCAGTTTGGCGCAAACACAACGCTCAAGGGATCTAATTCCCCATTTCCAGATTATTTTATCTGCAAGATTGCTAGCATTCGCTGAGAACATTCTTTAGGTTCTCATTCATTTTGTGCGCATCAATGTTTGGATTCCATTCCCCATTTGCCAAATATCAATCGTACTTTTATGCTTCTTTTTCATATATAACATTTTCTCATATGTCATTGGTAGAAGATTTCGACTCTTATCGCAGCAAGATGAACGAGAAGATACTTGCTGAAGATAATAAGACGCTCAAGCGCTTTTGGGCTTTGGATAGTGGCGCTTATGCTGCTGGTGAATTATCAGTTGAAACAAAAGAGTTGTTGGGCCTCGTATCATCGATGGTCTTGCGTTGCGACGACTGTATCAAATACCATTTGGGCAAATGCCATGGACTAGGGATCAGCAAGGCAGCGATATTCGAAGTTTTTTCAATTGCCAATCTAGTAGGAGGATCTATCTGTATTCCGCATACGCGCAGGGCATTGGAGTATTGGGAGGCATTAGATAATGAAGGTGTAGAGAGATGAAAGATTATTTGAAATTATTGAATGATGTACAGCGCGAGGCCGTAGTACAATCTGATGGACCGGTCATGGTGATTGCAGGGCCAGGCTCTGGCAAAACACGTGTTCTAACCTTTCGTATTGCGCATTTGATAGAAAATGGAGTTCGCCCTGATCATATTTTGGCGCTCACATTTACCAATAAGGCCGCTCGCGAGATGAAGGAGCGAATCACAAAAGTGGTTGGTGAGAAGGCGTCCAAAGTTTGGGCGGGTACTTTTCACTCCATATTTGCTCGCATTCTGCGGATGGAAGCTGAAAAAATAGGCTATACACCACAGTTCACAATTTACGATTCGGACGATAGCAAGAGCATCATTGGCACGATCATCAAGGAGATGAATCTCAACAAAGATGTGTACAATGCCAATGCCATTCGCAGTCGGATTTCTTCATGCAAAAGCAGCTTGCTTTCACCGTCAAAATACCTTTCTGACGCCGAATTTATTCGTCAGGACAAGATTCAAGGCAAGCAGGCATTTGGAGAGATATACCTCAAATATGTCGAACGCTGCAAGCAAGCGGGCGCAATGGATTTCGATGATCTACTGTATCAGATGTTCATCCTGCTTCACAAGAATCCTGACAATGTGCTGGAGAAATACCGTCAGCGATTCCAGTACATGCTGGTCGATGAGTTTCAGGATACCAATTTCCTGCAATACGCGATCGTCAAGAAATTGAGCGATTATCCGGGCAGCCCTCAGAATATTTGTATCGTCGGCGATGATGCGCAGAGTATCTATGCATTTCGCGGAGCGACTATTGACAATATCCTTGAGTTTGGCAAAGATTATCCAAAGCTCAAAGTATTCAAACTCGAACAAAATTACCGCTCCACCGAGCATATCGTTCAGGCCGCCAATGAGCTGATAACTTTCAACAAAAAGCAGATCCAAAAGAAGATCTGGACGGATCAGGGTACAGGAAATAAAATCAAAGTTGTAAAGACGGTTTCTGACGCTGAGGAAGGCAAGAGAGTCGCGGATCTGATCATCGAATACAAGAATCGATTGCATATCCCCAATCAGGAGATTGCCATACTATATCGCACAAATGCACAGTCTCGGGTATTTGAGGAGTACCTACGTAGAGGAAATCTAGCCTATAGAATCTATGGCGGGCAGTCATTTTATCAACGCAAGGAGGTCAAAGATTTCATTGCTTACCTGAGGCTTTGTGTCAATCCGAGAGATGAGGAAGCATTGCGCAGAGTGATCAACTATCCTCGTAGGGCTATTGGAAATGCTACAATTGATGGGCTTGCGGCCTATGCATTGGCCAATAATCTGATACTTTGGGATACATTGACTAGTACTGAAGCAGGGCCTAGAGCTTCTGTTGCACTTCGACAATTTAGGCATTTGATCGAGTCTTTCGGACAAAAATCTAAGACAGCAAATGCTTTTGAAGTAGCACAGATAGTATTTGTGCAGAGTGGATTGCTTGCCGAACTTAGACAGGATACTACTGTTGAAGGAATATCAAGATTGGAGAATGTCAATGCGCTTGTCGATGCCATCAAGAGCTTTGTCGAAGACGACGAAACGGTCTACGAGGAAGACAATGCAAACGACAAATCTCTATCGACATACCTGCAGAATATTGCGTTGATCAGTGATCAAGACCAGGACTCAGAACAGGGCAAGGAGCAGATAACTTTGATGTCTGTGCATGCCGCCAAAGGCTTGGAATTTGATTGCGTGTTTGTAACTGGCATGGAGGAGCAATTATTTCCCTCATTCATGTCGCTTGATGATCCAAATGGCCTCGATGAGGAGCGCCGCCTATTTTATGTAGCGATCACCAGGGCCAGGAAAATTTTGACCTTAACATACTCCAGTAGTCGATACAAGTTTGGCACTTTAAAGTATTATGCTCCAAGTAGATTTCTCGAAGAGATATCGGCTGAGCATCTTGATAGCGCAGTAGCGATCAACACCAGACAACCCGAGCACAAGCCAACCGTTTCAGTAACAGGATCTTTTGGCAAACTCCGCTCTAGTTTTTCAAGCACGGTCAAAATTGATCCTGCGACTTTTGTTCCGAGTCCTAATACTCAGATAGCGGTCGGACAGGATGTCCTACACTTGAAATTTGGCAAAGGAAA
>JBDSUZ010000109.1:0-2859 GCA_039927395.1 Saprospiraceae bacterium
TTCTGAGTTCTGAATTGCCACTCGAATATTCGATTTCGGCGGAATAGACAAAGATGCCAGAATTAATCATTTTACCTCGGAAAGTTCCATCCCATCCCTGGGTAGTGTCATTGGGATCAAAATCAAGGGATTCAAAGACTAAGTCACCCCATCGATTGAATATTCTCAAGGATTTGACATGCGATTCACCGGGTTTTCCAAAAATGGTAAATACATCATTTTCGCCATCACCATTAGGCGTGAAGCCAGTAGGAATGAATACATTCTCATTGATTTTGACGTTGATAGTTTTGGTATCAATAGCGATACAGCCATGATCGTCCGTCAATGTTAATGAATAAATAGTGGTCGTCGCGGGTGTAACTAGATAGTTATTTCCTTGCAAACTTCCCTCTCCCACAGGCGTCCATTCTACTGTGGCGATTGTTCCGGCGAAATTTGGAACTATCAGAACACTAGTGCCTGATATGATGGTGGTGTCGAGTCCTATATCAACCGTAATTGGATTTGGCTGCACCACGACGATCGATGTATCCCATTCGCAACCAAAAATATCTTGCACTACAAGGGCGTAATTGCCCGGGCAGAGATCATCAAATTGGTCAATTGTACCAAAACTAGAGCCGTCAAAAGAGTATACAAGGCTTTCACCCTTGTCGTCGATTTTCAATTGGCCATTGCAGTCTGTGACGCAAGGAGGCTGCTCAAGTGCAAGATCTACATCTTCGGGATGGCCTGCAAATCGCAGCATTTGTGCAGTGTCAAAAGCTGTGCAGCCATTGACCGCGTTTATGATTGTAAGGATATAAATTCCCTCTGCAGTCGCACGGATTTCAATTCCGAAAGTATCACCGAGAATTTGACCTCCTTTGCTTGTCCAAATGTATTCGTATTCTGCTCCGCTTGACGAACCCGTGCTATTTATCAATGCTTCCAGATGGGTACAATCTAGAAATCCCGCGGCCGTGATGATGACGATCGGTTGAGTGGTGTCAATTGAAATTGTTTTGGAGGCGACCGCTTCACAACCGTTGAGTAGATCTTTTACTTTGAGATCATATTTGCCGGGGTGATTTATTTTTACGTCTTCTTTGTCGACATTTCCAATAAAATTACCGTTTACCGTCGTCCAATTCCAGGACGGGGTAATCGCATTGCAAATGCCTAGGAGCGTGATGATCTCCTCTTTGCAGGTTATTTGATCTGGCCCGGAAATGGATAAATTGGGTATGGTCTTATTTTCAGAAATGCAATAAGATAGGGTGTCAAAACAGCCATTATTCTGGTCTGTCAACTCGAGTTGATAGCATCCCGAAGCATTCAAAATGAGCGAATCTGCAGTACCAATCGGAGTATTTCCATTCAACCAAACATAAGTTGGGTTATTGGCATTTGTCTTAGTTGTCAACTCAATTGATAGCACATCACAGGTCAAAGTATTGGCGGAAGCATCGATGACAATTGATGGCTTATTGAAATCTGCAAAAACCGTCACGCTATCGACATCAAAACAACCTGTTGAATTAGTTACAGTCACATAAAATACACCAGATAGGATCGTCTGAATAGTATCAGTCGTAGACCCAGTTGACCAAAGAAAATCCAAGCCTGCAGGAGAACTTCCAGAGGCATCAAGGATTGCCATTGGATTAGCACAGTTGATGAGAGGATCCATTCCGGCATTCGCCGTCGGAGCAAGCACTGTTGTAACATCTAGACAGAGATCGGGAGCCATGCCGCAATCATTGGAGACGCTCATGCAAATCTGACCTCCGCCGCTATTGTTCCAATCTACCAATATCGAACTTGTCCCTTGACCCGAAAGAATAATTGCTCCTGTGGGTACTGTCCATTGATAATCATTAGCATTGAAGACTGAGCTGACTTGATAAGTGGCAGTATATGAAGCGCAAATATTTGCGGGGCCACTGATAGATGCAGGAGCAATTGGAATGGTATCTAAAATCACAGCAATCGTCGCAAGTACGCCATCACCACAGGTATTGGATGGTAGGACCGTAATGTTACCTGATTGGGCATCGCCAAATACAATAGTAACTGAACTTTGGTCAATTGGTGGCAAAATCGAAGCCCCGAGCGGCACTGTCCAAGCATATGAAGTAGCCCCTGTGACCGGAATCACAGAATAGGTGAATTGATCACCAGCACAAGCCTCAAGGTTACCAGAAATGGTGGGTTGTCCCTGAGGAACTGTTGTCACAGTAATATTGATCGTGTCAATGCTGCTTTCGGAATTGGCCGTTACGGTGACACTATAACTTATATCTGCAATTGGAAACACAGTGATCGATGCCACATCTTCTCCAGAACTCCAAAGAAAAGTAGTTCCTATAGGAACTGTTCCAGCAGCGGTGAGGACGGCAGAATCACCAAGGCAAATCGTAATATCAGGTCCGAGATCTATATCCGGTAGCTCATTGACAAATACAGTTACCTCATCGGTGCCTTCACAACCATTAGCAGTGACTGTCACAGTATAAATAGTGGTGATAATAGGCATGACGACGATGGTATCATTTGTTTCCGTGGCACTCCAAAGATAAGTTCCGCCTCCAGTGGCAACCAAAGTGGCAGAGTTACCGGTGAAAATGAATTGATTGACTCCTGCATCGACTACAGGAAGGGGTTTGATGATTACCTGAACTGAATCTGTTGAATTACAACCGCTGCTACTCAGCGTGGCATAATAGGTGGTTGTGACAATTGGAGCAACAGATATGCTTTGCGTTTGCTCTCCCGTGCTCCATTCAAATGTTCCACTACCTGTGGCATTGAGTGTAGCCGAAGTACCTAAACATATTTGTTGATCGGGACCGGCATCGATCGCTGGCAATTGAG
>JBDSUZ010000110.1:0-26731 GCA_039927395.1 Saprospiraceae bacterium
TGATTAATAGTGATTTCATAGGCCTCATATATTTCCTTAAGTCATTCAATAGCAAGTAATTACATAGAATTTGGCTTTTTGTTATCTAAAACAATTTCCCAATTGAGCCTGCTTTTCAAATCACAAAGATTTGTGATCATGACCATGCGTCTGCCAGCGGCAAAACCCTCTGTAGTTGGCCTCATGATGCGGAGTCAATATCTATTGATCACTTATCACAAATCTCTCCGTCCCAATTATTTCGGAATCTTCAGTTACGACAAGCAAATATTGTCCTGCGCTTAACTTTTCACTTTGAAGTTGGAAACTCTTGCCAGAGATATTGTCAACTTCTTGTACTTTCTGCCCAATTGAATTGTAGATCGAGCACTTTGCATTATTAAGGGGCCGAGGAAATTCGACATTTGCCTGCGTTGAAAATGGATTGGGATAAATCTTGATTTCCATTCTTTGCGTAGCAGCATCCTTACTGGATGAAATGTAATCACAATCGACACTAGGATTGAAATTGTGAAACCCAATAATTGTATCCTCGTAACAACGGATACCAGCAGAAGAAGTACCATCAATGATAAGATTTTCACAAAAATAATGGTCGTAGGGGCTGAACGAGGTAAGTGATCCAATATGCTCCAGGAGTTTAGCATAAGTACCAAAGCCTACTTTGGTTATGTACATAGATTTTAGAGCAAATCCGTTGATGTTTTCCACACCAGTTGAATCAACATGCATCACAGTTTCACATGAATTGATCTTTGTGATCCAGGACTCACCAGCTTCCTTATTAAAATCATAGAGTATAGAGAATTCATCCTCGCTGAAATTGAATAAATAAACAATTCGATGGTCATTGTATACATATACTTTGTCTGCAAAATCTTCAATTGTAACATCTCCAATTCGTTGCACAATCTGACATGAATGGTTTTGTATTAGGGTGTCGCCAATTGATATCCATTCATTGTATTTAGTCACCAATGGAAATATTTGTTGAATGCTATAAGTCCACCTAGCTCCAGTTGGCGCATATTGGAGCTCTTGGGCCTTAGTGTTTTGTAATAGAAATAGAAGAATGAAGTTGATGAGTATGGTTTTCATTGTTTACTTATGATTTAGGTAATTTAGTAGAAATCAATCGATTAACTTGAATTGCTAATTTCACTTAAGATACAAAATATAATTGGAGTATTAGGAAATTTTCATGGCTCAAGTAATATTCATTCCCTTTCTACTTGTGCAAGCCATTGCTTAATGACAGCTCGGAGCGCCTCGTCCTTATTTTTCAAGTCCTCCAGATTCTTAATGGTTACCATTCGACGTCCATCCTCGTATTTGCCTTCGAGTATGCTTGTATTCAATTTGATTTTGTCTCCGGTGGGGAAGATGAGTAGAACTCTTCCTTTGCGTATATTCATGACGATCAGATCACGCTTGTATTCCTTGGCATCAAAGTCCTTCATTTCACCCTGAAAGAAGAAACTAGGCGAATTCCATTTGATTTGCTCACCTACCTCCTTGCTACTGCCAAGGATTGTTACTCTGATTGCCTGACTAAGTTGTTCCAAGTCGGCTGGGAGCTTCTGGATATGCTCGTCGACGCTTTTTGAATTGTTGATATCTTTTGCCATTTATTCTTTTGATTTTTCACGTCCAATGAAGACTTCTCTTTCACCGGTCAAAAATTGAATTGCGCGCTGAATATTTCTTGCAATTGAGTCCTCAGTTTTCAGATGATTGATATATCTGATGATTTCTTTTTGCTGGGAAGGAGCCAATTCCTCGAATTTGACTTTTGCTATTGCATTTGCTGCTATAGCTGCTTCAAGTTTGGGATGGATAGTGTTTGGCCTTTCAATTGGATCAAATATTACACTCAATGTGATTTCATCACCGACTCTTTTCCTTGCTGCCTTGAGCATTGGCGTATTGATATAGAGGCGCCAATCTCCACCGTAGAGAACCAGAGTCTGGACGAATCTTAAGCCGTAGAGTTTTATTTGCACGGGAATTGGCCCTTTGTCTCTTTCTGCTTTTTCAATGATGCTCTTGAGGATGGATTCAGGAACAACGACAAATGGATTGATACCGATGATTTTTATAGTTGCTGTAAATCGGTTTTCTGCAGGGTGTTTCATATCAGATACTTGTCCATTTTTGCTTGATTTTTACTGCGGCGGAATAATTCATAATTTTAGATGCAGCGCTTGCCTTGCCAGTATTCAGCAGCACAATATTACAAAGTGAAAAGTGGATATACTCTAGTTACTATGTTCAGTGAACAAGTTATCTTAGCAACCTCAAGGCAAAAAAAGTTAAAATTGGCGTCAAGACAAATAGATACTGCAGCCCTTTGTAATGTCTGAGATTTGAAATCGTTAATTGAAATGGCAAGACAATCATGCCAATCGCGTATAGATAGAAGCTTACAGTATCTATGCTATTGTGAAAAGGAATTTCAATATGCATATAGCGCAAGATCAGCAAGGTCTTGATCAAATCTATCCCGAGCAAAAGGGCACAAATGGAAGCAATTCGCTTTAGGAAACTGATCGCTTTGTGTCCAAAATGCTTTTTAACGTTAATGATGCTAAGGCAAAGAATGATACTGCAGCAGTACACCAATCCTAGCGCAATCCAGTCCTGTATCCAATTTGGGCCGCTATCCCATCCAAATGAAAATTCCCAAAAATTCATATGCTGAAGTGCTTTGACTTTGATTCCCCAATATAAGGAACGGTAGTGCTTATTGGAACAAACTTTAGATAAGTTGTATCGAAATTTTCAACATATACTTTTATTGGATATGAATGAAAGTCTGTATATTCGACATTGGTAATTTTGCCAACCTTGTTCTTAATAGTTTTCAATATGTACAACAAAACAATGGCTGTAGTCTCTTACATCACTTTGATTGGCTGGATCATAGCTTACGTGAGTTATAGTGGGAGTGCAGACAAAAATCCTACCAATAGATACCACCTGCAACAAGCATTTGGATTGATGCTATTAAGCTTTGGATTGTCTATTGCCATCAGCATAATCGCCTATGCTGTGCCTACTATTGCCAGCGTTCTTTCAATTGGATACCTATTGATACTGATCTTATGGGTCATCGGCATCATCAATGCGGCAAATGAATCTGAAAAACCTCTTCCGATCGTCGGTCAATGGTTTGAAGGCAAATTCAATTTTATCGCGTAATCAAGGTAGGTTTAGATCTACAATTACCGGAAAATGATCCGAACTGAACAAGTTCGTATCCCAGATTTCAGCTAAAGTCAAATGGCGGATCGTAGTAAATCCGCTGCTTGTAAATATGTAGTCAATTGGTTGATCTTTCCAATTGCTCAACGAAAAACCGTTAAAAGTACTTAAGGGGCCTTCATGTAAGGCCCCTTTGTTTTGCGAGGTATTTTCCAATTTTATCGCTGTCCCATTTAGCAATATTTGAACCGGTTCCTGATCTGGTGTTGCGTTGAAGTCGCCCATCACAACGGTCGGACTATCAGCAGCAATTTCCTTGATCTTTGACAATAGCAACAATGCGCTATTTCTCCTCGCTTCTGTTCCGATATGATCAAAATGAGTATTAAATACAAAGAAGAATTTGCCTGTCAATCGTTCTTTGCAGCGGGCATAAGTAACTATTCGTGGACAAGCAGCATCCCAACCCATAGATCCAGGCTTTTCCGGTGTCTGACTCAGCCAGAATGTTCCAGTTTGAAATACTTGAAACAGACTTGTATCAATGTATAATGCTGAGAATTCGCCAGCCTGCTTGCCATCATCACGTCCCCCACCGATTTGTTCGTAAGAGTGTAAGGCCCCAGCCAAATCTTTAACCTGACCATTTAATGCTTCTTGCACTCCGAGTACTGCAGGCCTTTGCCTTTCGATTTGAGCTATCATTCTATCTTTCCTATATGCCCATGCATTGAGTCCATCACCACTGCTCTCGTAGCGGATATTGAATGTCATGAATCGCAATGGGAGCTGAGCTGACAAAGCAAGGCCTGATCCTAGAATTGACAATGTCAAGATGAGCAGATTAAAGTTTCTCACTTGCGTACTTTTATGATTTACCGCCTAAGTAGAGACAGCAATTTGGTAAAATAAAAAGGGGGCAGCTCAATTGCTGCCCCTTGTAAGTCACTGTTTTTGGAATGAGCAACTCACGTTTTGTCATTAAGCATTATACTATTCTGCGATTGAAATTTTCTGAACTGATTGATGGACTTTGTCCACCCAGATATATTGTTTGCCATACAATTTAAGCAAAAGCGATCATTTTTCCAAAAATATTTTGAGCATCAAGCCATTATAGATAGCAAAATGATACTTATTACATTTTGAAATGTATGTTTTCTACCAAATGGTACCAAAATTGTACTACAGTGGCACCTCCATCAACAAGATCTCAGAACCTGCTTGAGCAAGCAAGGAAATTTCTTTTACCTCAGAAATAGCCAATCCATCTCGGCTTTTCATTTCTTGCTTGTCGATCACAAGATTGCCAGATAGTACAAATGCGTAGATACCATTTCCTGCTTTGTGAAGGGAGTAAGTCAGACTTGTTTCGGTATCAAACTTGGCCAGATTGAACCATGCGTCCTGGTGGATCCATACGCCGGCATCCTCTGGGTCGGGAGACAAGATCTGCTGAAACTTGTTGAGGCGCTCTAGGGGGTCGAGTGTGATCTGGTCGTAGCGTGGAGCTACTTGTTTCTTATTTGGGACAATCCATATTTGAAGAAATTTGACTTCCTCTTCAGCGCTCTTATTGTATTCACTGTGCGTAATTCCGGTTCCTGCGCTCATTACCTGTATATCGCCTTGCTTGATTGTAGCTAATGTATTCATACTGTCTTTATGCTCCAATTGCCCTGACAAAGGGATGCTGATGATCTCCATATTGTCATGAGGATGCTGGCCAAATCCTCGACCAGCGGCAACGGTGTCATCATTGAGCACTCGCAGTGCTCCAAATCCCATACGATCGGGGTTATAATAATTTGAAAAACTAAAGGTATGATAGCTATTGAGCCATCCAAGATTAGCATGACCTCTGCTCTCAGCGGGATGAAATGTGAATTTAGACATCAGGATTGGTTTGGTAGATTTAAACAGATAATTGATCTGGTTTCTTAATCGGCATTAAAACTAAAATTATGCCTTATTGTTGAAGTGTCAACCTGTTCAAGTGTCAAAATAACAGGGTCAATTAATTATTTGACCTAAAGCAAGGCATTTGGGTAATTTTGCAATTCAATCTGGAATCATATGCTTTGGATCATCTTTATAGTGCTCATATGCACCCTCCTGTTTATTGACCTAAATGTCGACTACACTAGTGACAAGGGTCTCTCTACCAAGAAGGCATTAGGAGTCACTTCCATTTGGATAGCCATTTCTCTACTTTTTAGCATTTTTATCTATTATGCATACGAGTTTCATTGGTTTGGCATTGGCCTTCATGTCGGGCACGATACTGGTGGGACTGAGGCGGCAATAAATTATCTGACCGGATATTTGATTGAGGAATCGCTTAGTATTGACAATATTTTTATAATTGCTTTGATTTTTGGCTACTTCAAGATTCCGCCAAAGTACCAACGTCGACTACTTTTTATAGGCATCATGACTGCCATGGTACTGCGTGGCGTAGTGATCATTGGTGGATCGTATTTGATCAATAAATATGCCTGGATCACCTATATTTTTGGGGCCTTCCTAATTTTTACAGCCTTGAGAATGCTCAAATCTGATGATGGCGAAAAGGACCTCAAGGATTCAGCCCTTTACAAATTTGCAATCAAACTATTTCCAGTTACTGATAAACTGCATGGTAAGCGATTTTTTGTATTTGAAAATGGCAAGCGCTTTGCCACACCAATGTTTATCGCGCTGATAATCATAGAATTGGCAGATGTGATGTTTGCATTTGATTCAATTCCGGCCATTTTTGCCATTACCACCGACCCATTCCTGGTTTTTACTTCCAATATATTCGCGATACTAGGTCTAAGATCACTCTATTTTGTACTTGCATCGATGCTCGATCGATTTGCCTACCTCAAATACAGTTTGATAGTGATACTGGCATTCGTAGGTGTCAAATTGTTGATGGCCAACATTTTCCACATTCCGTCTTTGATTTCTTTAGTGATAATCATTGTCCTGATAGCTTTGGGAATCATAATTTCCATTCGCAAATCCAAGCAGGAAGCAGGACACGAACCGGAGGAACCCGAAGGACTATAGAAAGCGCAGTGATTATTTTTTCTTGGGATGGTTGGCTCGTTCGTTGATCGCAGCCAATTTGACGGTATGCTCTATGCGGCTTTGCCTTGTTTCTGGTCTTTTGGCTCCCAACACCCATTCGAGGATCATCCGTTTGGAGGAAGGAGGAAATGCTTCAAAATTGGCTAATGCCTTTTCATTCTCCTCCAGACTTGCCAGTAGATCTTCAGGTATTTTTCCATCAATGGCATCATTCAGTGCATCCCAAGCCCCGTTTTTCTTTGCCAGATCGATGACAGCCTGACCCTCAGGAGCCATCAAGCCTTTAGAATTAAGAAGTTTAACCCGTGCCTTGTTGACTTGACTCCATTTGCTTCCAGCCTTCCGCGGCGAAAAATTGAGATAGAAACTTTCCTTGTCACGCTTGTCGGCCCTACTATCAACCCAGCCAAAACAGAGGGCCTGGAGCATGGCATCTTCATAATTTATGCTTGGTTTGGTGCTACCCTTATGATGCATGATGAGCAGAATAGATTTGTAGACGTTTCCATTTTTTTCAAGCCATTGTCGCCATTCCTCGCCCTCGGCCGCGTAGAATGCCTCTTTGCCATTGAATTCTTCCATAATTGCCATTTTCCTGCCTAATTCGTTAACACCCGAGTCTTACAGCTCGACAATTTCCGTTCCATTTCCAATTTTCACTTCAATGCATGTAGGATCGATTTTCCAATTTGCCGAATAATTTTCCTTGATATATTTGATGAAATCTCCCATTCTCGAGCGCTCCACAATATTGATCGTGCAGCCTCCAAATCCTCCTCCCATCATGCGCGACCCTAATACATAAGGTAGAGATCTAGTCAAGTCGACCAGAAAATCCATTTCGGGGCAACTGACCTCATATTCGTTTTGCAAGCCCTCATGACTTTGGTATAGTAAATCACCAATTGTATTGATCTCATCTTTTTCCAGCGCTTCACAAGTCTTGTGCACCCGGGCATTTTCGCTTAGTATAAAATAGCATCGCTTGAATATAGTGGGAGGAATGTCTGACCTATGAGCCAACAGCAATTCTAGTGAAACATTGCGAAGGCTTTTTATATCAGGTTGAAATTGCCTCAACATCTTTACCGCAGTTTCACATTGATCGCGCCGATTGTTGTACCCGCTTTCTATCAGTTTGTGTTTGACACCACTATTTACCAGCATCAGCGTATGATCGGGCCAGTCAAGAGGGTAGAATTTACGTTCCATACTGCGGCAGTCCAATCGCATGATTTGTTCCTCTTTACCCATCAGCGAGGCATACATGTCCATGATTCCGCAATTCATTCCTACAAATTCATTTTCGGCTCGTTGAGCTAGCAATGCAAGTTCAGGTCTCGAAATTTCTAGATCTAGCAATGCATTCAATGCAAATGCTAAACCACTTTCTAAAGCTGCTGAAGAAGACAAGCCTGAGCCAGTGGGTATGTCGCCGCCAAATACAAGATTAAATCCAGGGATAACATGGCCTGCCTTTTGAAGCTGATCAACAACCCCAAGTAGGTAGTTAATCCATTGATTATCCTGCTTTCGAATATCTGAAGCCGAGCCCATAAAATCCTGTTGCAAATCGTGGGCATGCCAGTCAAAGTTTAAGTCAGTCCGAAGACTGATGGCAAACCACATCGATTGTTGAATCGCCGCAGGCATTACAAAACCTTGATTGTAATCGGTATGCTCGCCAATCAGATTGATGCGGCCCGGGGCTCGCACAATCATTTTGGGCTCTTCTCCAAAATGCGCTTTGAAAGCTTGGATGATATTTGATGGATACGCTGACATAGGAAATGATCCGATATTTTGGCTTCCGGCCTATTTTATTTGTATTTCGATTTCCGCTGCCTTGAGACCAATCGCAACTGCGCTTAGTTTCAATATTCCAGCCTTGTTTCCTGACTGAAGGATGATTTGAGCCTTCCCATTGAAGAGTTGTCGTTGATATTTGCCATCGGCATATTGATCGGGCTCATGGCTGCTTGGATCTCCATTGCCTACACCTAATATTTTCCCCTCACCTTGCAATTCAAAATTTACCAATAAGTTGGCGTCGGGCACTTCTCGACCTTTGGCATCGATAGCTACCACATTTACGACAGTTGCATCTTGTCCATTTGCTTTCAGAACGTGCAGATCTGTTTGTAGTGATATGGCGATAGGTAAACCTGTTGTTTCTACACTCGCTTTTGATTTGCGTCCTTTTCGATACCCAATGGCTTCAAGTTTGCCTGTCTTATAAGGCACATTCCAGATCAAATGCCCTTGTGCAGGCATAGTTTTCTTGCCAAGACTTTTGCCATTTAGGAATAACTCGACTTGTTCGGCATTGCTATTGACCCAAACTTCTTTGATTTTGCCTTGGTCACCAGGCCAGTTCCAATGTGGTGAAATATGCAACACATCCTCTGTAGACCACCAGGATTTGTAGTAGTAGTATATGTTCTTTGGAAATCCACACATATCCATCACTCCAAAATGCGAATTGATATTGGGCCATTCATATGGCGTTGGTTCTCCTCTGTAGTCGAAGCCAGTCCAAATAAATCCGCCCATCAACCAAGGTCTTACTGCTGCCAATGACCACCATTGTTCTGCGGTATTTGCCCACCAGGGATAGGTGATATCTTGATCTGGCACATAGGCCTTGATCGAGTCTTTGACATAGATTCCTCTAGTGGTAACTGTGCTACCCATTTCTGTACCTAGCAAAGGCTGTCGGGGATGATCTTTGTGATATGGATCAAATCCATCTATTCTGTAGTTGAATCCTCGCACAGGAATCACTTCGTTGATCCCTGAATAGATATTGGCCACATCAGCGGCGTAGGTGCATCTCCGACTTGGATCTAATTCACGTTGTTTTCGAATTAGAGTTCTCGCAATCCTCCTTCCGATTGAATTGGTTTGTACCAGTCCCTCTTCGTTGCCAATCGACCACATGAAAATACTTGGATGATTGCGGTCTCTTAGTATTAAGCGTTCCCACTGGGCCATTTGCTCGGGGCTACTATTTAAGAGACGATTTTCATCCATCACCAACATGCCAAGACTATCGCAGGCCTCCAGCAATTCAGGAGTAGGCGCATTGTGACTGCTTCGATAGGCATTCACTCCCATTTCCTTGAGCAATCTGATTCGGTAATACTGGAGATAATCTGGCAGGGCAGAGCCCACAGCGGCATGATCTTGATGACAGTTGACTCCTTGTATCTTGACAGGCTTTCCATTGAGCGTCAATCCATTGACTGCATCCATCTCGATGCTGCGAATGCCAAATCTTGTATCCACTGAATCTACAACATCGAAGTCATAATATATTCTTGAGTTCAGCTGATATCGCTGCGGATCTCCCAGTGACCAAAGTTTGGGGTGAAGAATTGATAGTTCGATCACGTCAGTATACGAACCGTGGGCTGGTACTTTGTGATTAATTGACCCCTTGCTCGCCGCAAGAAATCCACCGGTTTCTCTTATGTAAAATGACAAGGCAAATGTCCGATCCTTGTCACTTTCATTTTCCACAGTAAATGCTATGCTTGCAGTAGCTGTATCGCTATCAATTGCAGTATTGACAAAGATTTCGTTGTCCCTGAAATGCAAGGGAGAATACGAATTCAGCCAAACATGCCGATATATCCCTGCACCTTCATAAAACCAACCTTCATATTGACTGGCATCTGCTCTCACGACAAGCGTATTGCTGCCACCATACTTGATGTAGTCGGTAATGTCATATGTCATTCCCAGATATCCACTTTCATTGAGTCCAAGGTAGAATCCATTTAGCCAGACCTGGCTGTGCCTAAATATGCCGTCAAATTGAATCGTAAATCTTTTCATTGAATCAGCCGCTGGAATATCGAAATTCTTACGGTACCATCCCACAGAGGTCTCGGGAAATAGACCGCCAATCGGCTTGTATCCGTGTGCCATGACATCAAAATTCGCTGAAAACACAAATGGCAATGCTACTGCCCAGTCGTGAGGCAGTTGAACTTGTTGCCAGGCGCTATCATTGAATTTTGAGTCCATCGGCGTATTCTCCGCCTTGCCAGTCTTGGCAAAAATATTTGATATACTGAAGTTGAAATCTCGTTTTGCGTCAGCTGCATGACCCAAGTGGAATCGCCAATCTGAATCAAAATTCTGATGCGTTCGACCAGATGGAATTTGTCCTAGGCTGCCAGAGGAAACTATCAATATCATCAAGAATGACAACAAAATATTGAGCTGAAATTTCATCTTTCCGTTTTGTCATTTTTTGAAAGGAAAATTTTGCCCAATTGCAATTTGAATGATTGCGTTTTGCCTAGGTCAGGGTTCTCGTTTACTGTCGAAACTTCAATTTTGTCAAGTAATGCAAGATTGAATTCTGTGGCAGTCTTTGATTCAAATTTCAAAGGCTGAAATCCGGGGTAGGGGCGTGGAATGAGGTAAAATCCATCTGCTTTGAGTGAATTCAAAGGCACCCGAAATTGGCTCAGCATTGTGTCTGGGTTAATTAGCGCAGAGAATGATGAACCATCATTCAGTATCAAATTAATTTTAACGGCATTCTTTCCATTCCCGGCAATTGCCAATTCCAATTTAATTTCATCTAATTTCTTGAGCTCTGACATTCTCTGCTTTATGGCATCACCGATAAATTGTTGTATCACTATATTTTGCTGAACAGACATTTCCTTGGCATCCAATTGAAGTATCAATGATCTGGACTCTTTACTCGTGACATATTGGATTCCTTCCTTGCGCCAAGTATCAGGCAATAAGATATTTACCGAATTTTGATGCTCAATAGGGTCAAATAATACAATATCGGAAGCAGGTACAGCGACAAATGTCTCCCATTTTCTATATTTCACAGCATTGTAATTCTCTTTTGCTGATAGGGAAATTTCAGGGAAATAAATGATCTCCTCTTTCCCATTCCGTACGAGAAAATTGTACTGCAGCAAACCCGGGCTTAGATAATTATCGGGTAAAGGGAATTCAAATTCTGTGGAAGAAATTCTATTCAATGGATATGTCTGAGGCCACTCATTAAGTCTATTTATCTGGATAAATACTGAATCATTTGCAGCTAAATGTAGAGCCTGTAGTGAAATTGAATATGGTTTTAGCGCGCTGATTTCGGCTACTGCGGAATGCAATATCAGTTTCTCCTTTTTTCCAGCTTCAGGAGCCACGTATTCACTGATTGTAAGCGTTCCGTATTTTGAATCTGGCTTCCATTTTGCGATTGCGGCCTCAGAATCATAGAGCAAGTAAATGCCCGGCATCAGAGTTAGCTTCCCAACTGTGGCATTCCCCAAGTATGAATTTGTTTTGTTAAGACCTTTTGCGCTGAATTGGGGACCCAGATCAGGCAATTTGATTGTGATGCTTTGGTCTGAATACATGATATGGCTTATCTCTCTTTGGAGATTTGATCTGCCAAATGGGTCAGTTATAAATACCGCATCAGGCATGAGTTCTAGCCGCCAAACCCCTGTTTCTAACCTGTCGAGGAAGTATGTCCCAGAGCCCGAATACTGGACGGCGGGGGAACTCCCAACCCCAACAATATGTTTTAATAGATGGTCGGATTTGGGTTTTGTAGCCGTTGTATTGGAATAGTAGAATGCAGTGTCGCGATTCATTTCACTCAAATTATGCTCATAACTCACTCTAAAATCTCCAAATAGGGTGTCCATAGGATAGCTTCCGAATTGACTTCCCAAGGGTAAGGTTCTAAATGCTTCGCCAGCGATCAGCAGACTGATTGCTTTAGATGGCGTGTAAGCAAGATTTACATAGTGTGTTTGATATTCGGTATTTGCAAATGCTGTGGCCATTGGGTCATATGCAAATTGCGTGGCCCATTGCATCCCAGCGGTTCTGAAACTACGCGCCATCGTCGGATACATATTGGACTGAAGTATATCCGCAGCATCAAATTCATAGACCATTTTGGATTTATTGGCAACTTCAGGAATTGAGTCTCCAAATGGAATGTTATACTTGTCCACATAAGGTAAATAATTGCCCTCCTGCGTATGGTTAGCTACTAGATTAGTGGGATACCATTGAAAACTAATGCCGTCAATATTTGCTTTTGCAACTGCCTTGGCGTAAGCTGGAGATTCGCTGATATTGTAATAGATTGGCTTATTCCATCCCGTGGAACGAATGGCAACGGCCATTTGGTTGATGTAACGGGTAACTAGATTAGGAGGCCCACTGTGATGCGGTTCATTGTTGATTTCAGTAGCAATGATATCAGGATCTTGTCCGTATCTTAATTTAGTATACGGATTGACGTGTTGAAAGAACTGTCGGAGATATTTATCCTGAGCGGTGATCGATGCAGAATCCAGGAGGAGGAAGCTCTTGCCTTTTCGCGAGGAAAAACCTGGCGTATAATCATCTTGTTCCGGATAGCCATTTCCCCAAAATGCAAGTGGCGTTATGATCGTCTTGATATTCCTATCTTTTAATTTAGAAATTAGGTAATCAAATAATCGCAAATGCTCATTGTCCAATAAATTGCCAAGCGAATCGCTGATCTCTACATCCCAAACATGCACTCTGAATGCATTGATTCCGAGCCGTGACAGATGATATACATCTTCGTCAATTGACTGCTCTAGGTTCTTGCCAAGCCTCTTGTGTGCGCGATAGCCATAGGCAAATGGTGTAGTGTAATTCACTCCAAAAAACGCAGCTTCTTTTTTGTCTTTAGTATACCTCAGAATTCCCTTTGAATCGACGTAAACCAAATTGGGGGTTTTATTTTTTTGCCCAAATACAGGAATTGCACAATAGATAATGCACAATGAAATAGTGTATTTCAACAAAGTCCGCAACATACTGGAATTGGTTTTATTCTAGAAATTGTATTTCCAGGTCATATAATCAAATCCCGAGGTCGCATTTCCTACGAAATTGAACAGGGTTTCATTTTCATATGGGCTACCAGTCCCATATTGGTCTTTCATTGCCGTACTGATCCAGGCTGGCTCCCAATAAAATATTCCTGAGCCTCCTCCCGCGATTACAGCTTGGGTCAAATCGATCATATATTTCCTCTGAGCTGCAATGGAGACTCCATAGTTTGCAAATCCCTCATTTCCTGAGAGAAGATTGCTGTAATTGTCAGCAAAATCGCTTGTCCATGGATAGGAAGTTTCCATGATCATGATTTTCTTGTCATAGGTATTCTTGAGACCTTGTATCGTGCTCGTCACAGTGCTCATAGTCATGCCATCAGCATATTGGTAGTAATGAGAAATGCCAATGATATCAAAATCAGTCACTCCGGCCGATGTCAACCCATTTGTGTAGTATTCGGCGTGCTTCATTTGTGCAACATGCAGGATGATTTGCGGTTTTATCGTCGATGTGCTTGAGAAATCTCTCACAGCTTGAATCCCCTTCTGCACAAGCTCAGCAAATCCAATCCAATCATTGTTGACGACTTTGCCTGCAGGCCAGAGCATACCTTGATTCGTTTCATTTCCAATTTGAACAAATTCAGGCACTAATTCCTGAGTCTGCAGATAGTCAAGTGTGGCCCTTGTGTATTGATATACAGAATCGCCAAGAATGAAATGATTGAGCCCTTGCCAAGCCTGCGGCACAGTCTGCTTGGATGGATCTGCCCATGAATCGGAGTAGTGGATATCAAGGCAAACTTGCATTCCGGCTTCCTTGCTTCGTCGAATGGTCTTGGTCACATCAGCTAGATTGCTGTAAAGCATTCCACCATTGTAATTGCCCGTCCATGTGGGATTGTGCCAAAGTCGAACTCTGATGACATTTGCACCTTTCGATTTGAATATAGCATATGGATCTTTGACCACACTTGAATCCTTGTAAACAGCGCCATTGTCTTCTAATTGATTGACAAATGACAAATCTGAGCCGATGATCATTTTCTCAGGGCTGTAAAAGACCTTTTCAGGAACCACCGGAATGACGATTTCGGAATCATCCTGACAACCGATCAAGAAGACAAAAAAGATAGAAAGGAAACTCAGTTTTTTCATCGAATTCAGTTGAATTTGCCTTAGTACGCAATTCAGATGCAAAAAAAAGAGGCTGCCTCTTCTTCAAGATGACAACCCCTTTACAGGTATTAAAATCTTTGTACTCTCAATTTTTAATTACCGTGTATGTGTATTTTTTTGCATCGTGCAAGTCAAGTGTAATAGTGTAATTGCCCGCTTCTCCAACGCTAATATTAGCGCCATTTGCTTCTACGATGCCATCTACTCCATCATCTCCATAATTCAAATCCCATCCGTCGTTTGCTCTGAATTTGATTGATCCAGAGTTAAGTGCCAAGGTGATAATCCAAGTTTTGGAAAGTTCGTCATAAGTAAGGTCTTGATCGCTATCCCATCCAGTGACAGGCACAGCGTCGCCAATCAGTCCCCATGCGGTAGGAAATGCTTCAAATTTTGATGTTCCCAAATTCACTTTGACATTGTAATAGCCAGCTGCCGGTAAGGTTACATTGCCCCCAGTGGTGCTTAGATCCCCAAGTACGAGATTTCCACTGATAGTAGAGGACGATACACCGTAGTTGACATTATCCCAGTTTGGAGCGCTTGTAAACTTGAATTCAGGGCTAGGATTGTTGAAATTGATGTATCCAATGAATACGTTATTGTCTACAGAAACCAATTGTGGTGCCACGTCTGGAGCCCAACCTTGATAGTTGCCTGGAACCCATAAGTACGAGTAATTGATGGCAGCAGCATAAGGCTTGATTTGCAGTGTGACAGTATTAGAGTAGAATATTGAATCAATGCCGATAACTGCGATTTTTACTCTCGCCTCCATTTCACCACTCACTTCGGTTGCAAGTCCAAGTGCAATAGCTATCTGATTGAGATTAGCTACCGAAATTGCAGTATCCAGATCAGCTGGTAGTGCGATCTCCTGTTTTGGGTCAAAATTGTTGCCTTTCTTAGCAAGCTGCAAAGTGTAAGCAGCACCGGCTCCAAAGCCAAAATCCATTTTGTTGACAGCAAAAACTGTAGCTGTTTGACTCTCATTTGCTTCTAGCAAATTGATATTGGTTTGACTACTTGTCAAAGCGGGACTTGCTCCCGGATTGTACACGGCTTGTGTTTCATCTTTCTCGCATGATGCTAGCGCAAAGATTGCGAAGCATGCTGGCAAGAGATATTTGAAATTGAATTTCATTTGAATGAGTTTTTTTGGATGATAAAGCTGTCAAGGGAACATTGCATTCCCTCCACTAGTTTCTAATATCCAGGGTTTTGTTGAAGATTTGGATTCGCAGTGATGTCGGTGGATGGGATTGGATACAAAGTTCTGAAATCCTCAACCGCAGATCCTTCAAGTGTTTTGCCTTTCCAAGGCCATAGGTAATTTGAGCCGGTATATTTGCCAAAACGGATTAGATCCGTTCTTCTGCCGCATTCTACTGACAGTTCACGTCCTCTTTCTGCAAGCATGAAATCAAGATTCATTTGCCCCGTATTGATGTTGCCATTTGTATTGCCATAAGCACGAGTGCGAAGATCATTTACATACCCTAGAGCAGTACCCATGTCACCGCCTGCGCCTCCTCTTACAACTGCTTCAGCGTAAATCAAATACATGTCGGCAAGACGAAACATCGGAAAATCAGTATCAGGATAATCGCCAGCAGCATCAGATCCATGCGCACCTGTGCTGGTAATGTTTTTGTACTTGATCAAGGGATAGCCGTTGGAAAACGTTGGAATCTCGTCGATTTCCAGCTTTTGTCCATCGGTATAGAATGTACCGCGCTTGTCTTGAGAACCATTTGGATCAGGAAATAATCCCACGAAATTTTTGGTGCTGCGAATACCGCCCCAACCTCCGTTGATTCCAAATAGTGAAGGATTCATGGTTCCACCTACTGGTGCATGTATCAGGTAGGTCATACCGCCAAATGTTTTTGACCGAATTCCATCAAATGTGACAGGGAAAATGATTTCTGGCGAGTTGTTATTGTCAGCTAAGAACAAATGCTCATAAACTGGCTGCAATGAATAACCCGCGGCAATTACTTTACTAGAATAAGTGATTGCTTCAGAATATTTAGCTTGACCTGTGTACACTTCTGCATTGAGGTAATTCTTGGCTAACAGGCACCAAACTGCCGCAACATCAGCACGTCCATATTCATTCGAATTTGGAGCCTTCATTTCAGTTTCCAAAGCCTTTAGTTCGGTTTCTATGTAGCTAAATAGATCTGCGCGGCTGATTTGCTCAGGAGTAAATGATCCGATACCATCAGCTTCAGTTACGAAAGGCACATTTCCAAATAGATCCATCGCATGGCTATAGCTCAATGCTCTTAAGAAACGCGCTTCAGCACGAAATTCTTTGGCCTCGTCCAGGTTTGATCCACCAATTCCCCTTTCGCTCAATTTACCATCGGTAGTTTCACGAATGAATTCATTGCAAAGCGCGATTTGATAGAAAATTCTAGAATACATTGCAGTAATAAACTCATTTGATGGAGTCCAGTTCATATAGTGCAAATCGGCGATTGTACCGTCATTCCAGCCAATTACAGCTTCGTCCGTAGACAATACCTGCAATTGGTAATATTGACGTAAGTATGATGAAAATCCTTCATCAATACCCTGAACATCTCTATTTCCTGCTGGGCCTTGTTGACCTGTCATCGACAGACCAGCATACAATTTAGCTAGGATGTGCTTATAGTTGCCAAAGTCTTTGTAGACGGTAGCACTCGTCACTTCAGTAAATGGCTCGCGATCGAGATCACCGACGCAACTTGCTACGATGGTAATCACAAATAGTGCGATGCTGCTTCTTCTTATTAATTGCTTAAACATGTTTCGTTTCATTAAAGATTAGAAAGAAAGATTTGCTCCCAAAGAGAAAACCCTTGGGTTTGGATAGAAACTCCTGTCGATTCCACCCGCGATTTCAGGATCTATGCCTGTGTACTTAGTAAGTACAAATACATTTTGTACAGTGAAGCTTAGTCGAACACCGATCTTGTCATTGAATACACGGCCAAAGTTGTAACCGAGGCTGATGTAATCCATGCGGAAAAAGGAGGCATTCTCTATGTAATAATCAGATTTTAGCTGATACTGTTCAAATTGAGTCTCCAACACATTTGAAGGCATGTTGCCAAGGTAGTTGTTGAATCCAAAACTTGCATAGGCCGCATTTGCTCCATTGAAGTTATTATACAAGTAATTGCCAAAATTTGCTCTGGTAGAGAAACCTAGTGTCCAGTTTTTATAATCAAACTGTGAATTGAATCCAAGATACACTTGAGCATCGGGAGTTTTGTAACGGTATCTGTCTTGATCGTTGACTACACCGTCTTTATTGCGATCAACATATACACCCTCGATTGGTTTGCCATTGGTATCATATACTTGTTGGAACACAAAGAATGCAAATGGATTATATCCAACGGTGTGTATCTGAATTAAGTTACCTACACCTCCGGCAATCTCACCTACTTCAACACCAATTGCATTTTTGTCCACTACTTTGGTCAGATTGGTAATTTCACTGTTGTTAAATGTGATATTGAAATTTGCATTCCAAGAAAAGTCCTTAGATCGAACGATCTGTGACCCGAGGCTTATTTCGAGGCCATTGTTTTCAATGTTCCCAACGTTGGTCAGCAATCTGTTTGTCAGGTTAGAGCCGATTGGCACTGGAATCACAGCAAGCAAATCTTTTGTTTTCTTTTGGTAAATATCGATGCTACCATACACCCGATTTTTGAAGAAGCCAAAATCTAAACCTGCATTCGCTGTTGCCGTTTCCTCCCATTTGATGTTGAGGTCATAGCCTTCAGGGCGAAGTGTAGTGTAGTAGTCCGATCCAAATAGGTAAGTTGAACTGCTATCACCAGGGGTAAAGCGAGCGAGATATGGATAATCAGTGCCTATGTCTTGTTGTCCTGTGATACCATAACCAACGCGAAGTTTCAAGTCAGAAATGACATTGCTATTGCGGAGGAAATTTTCCTGACCAATTCTCCATGCCAAAGCCACAGAAGGGAAAGTTCCCCAACGGTTATCGGGGCTAAAACGAGATGAGCCATCACGTCTCACTGTAGCTGTCAACAAATATTTGCTATCGAATGTATAATTCAAACGGCCAAAGAAGGATACAAGCGTGTTCTGAGTTTTGAAATCATTACCCTTGGCGATTGTATCGATTCCTCTGAATGTGGCAAAACTTGGCTCCTCGCGAATCCAATCCTGATAACTATATCCAGCTGTCACATTAAGGTCACTTCTGCTGCCAAGATTGAAATCATAACGAAGGTAGAATTCAAGGAGCTTATTGTTTTTCTTCTGATCGTATTCGGTCGTAGTTCCTTTATTGTAAAACTGCTCAGCAAGTGTGCGTGGGAGTATCTTCTTGCCAGAACCATGTACATAATCGTAACCTAAATTCAAATTGGCCCTTAAGCCGCTTACCCAAGGTAGTTTGTAATCAAGTTGAACATTCCCAATGCTCCTGATGACTTCACTTTCGTCGTTATATTGCGCCAATTGACTTAGAGGATTTTTTGGAGCCAATGTGTTTGGAGTGCCTGTAGCGGGATCAAGGTATTCAAAATAACCGCCGAGTGTATCTGAACCTGAAAGTTTAGGCTGAGTAGGATCAAAAAATACCGCATTGCCAATTGCACCTTGGGGAGCAAAATGGCTATTAGATTGAGAGCCTTTGAAATTGACATCAACACTCAGGCTCTTGTTGAGAAACTTAGGACTTAGGTTTAGGCCGATACTGTTTCTTTGCAGGTTGTCAGTTCTGAGGATTCCGTCTTGATCCATGGTGGCGAGCGACAGGCGATATGGAAGACCCTTTATACCTCCAGTCAAGCTGAGGTTAATGTCTGAAGTACGAGCTGCCTGATAGATCTCGTCTTGCCAATCGGTATTCGAGTTGCCAAGCAAAGCAATTTGCGTTGCAGTTCCTTCCCGGTTGACTACGGTTCTAAATTCATCAGCACTCAATACATCTACCTTGCTGCCTGGTTGGGCAATCGATTGGGTAGTGTTTAGATCGACTTGTAATTTTCCACCATTTGAACCTCTTTTGGTAGTGATCAGGATCACACCATTGGATGCACGGGAACCATAGATAGCAGCAGCTGAGGCGTCTTTCAATATATTGAACGATTCAATATCATTGGGATTGATCAAACTTAGAGGATTACCAGCACCGCTAATTTTACCATTGTCAACAGGCACGCCGTCAATGACGATCAATGGATCATTACTGGCATTGAGCGATGAGCCTTGACGGATACGAATGCGGCCACCTCCTCCTGGCTGTCCACCGCTTGATATGATTTGCACGCCTGCCACCTTACCTGCAATCATTTGCTGTGGTGATACAAGAGTTCCTTTGTTGAAGTCCTTTTCCGACACAGCAGTCACTGCTCCGGTTAAATCTGATTTCTTGACTGTACCATAGCCGATGACAACTACTTCATCAAGATAAGCATTGCCTTGCTTGAGTGAAATGTTGACCGAGCTCTGGTTGCTGATATCGACAACTTGTTCGACATAACCTGTGTAGCTAAATACCAGACTATTCATGGCCTGAGGGGCCACCAGACTGTATTTGCCATCAATGTCTGTGATGGTTCCTAGCCTGCCATCCGATGAGGAGACTGAGACGCCAACCATTGCGGAGCCATCTGAAGAATCGGTAACACGTCCTGTGACGGTCTTATTTTGTGCAAATGCCACCTGACATAGGAACAGGGTGAGAATGGCAAATAAATAGGGGGAATGTAAAAGTTTCAATCGCATAACGGCTCGGTTTGATTTAACAGTTCAAAAAAACAATTGACTTGGATTGGACTGTACGCTCCTCAACCAAGTAATATAAATGTATTGACCTTTAAAGGATAAAAGAAATTTGCCGGGGCGCAGAGAATGTGACATAATATAGCGCAAACGTTTGCATACACGAAATTTGTGTTAATTTGGCAATTGCAAACGTTTGCGCAAATTTCAAATATTGCACAATATTTTGCATTGTCTTTGGAAATGATGGCCTCGCCTGAAAGTGGCAAAGCATCGCATATACTATCATGATTAAGCACCAATCGACTCTTAAGGAAATAGCATCGGAGCTAAATGTCTCGATATCAACGGTTTCACGTGCGCTTAACAACAATCCAAGGATAGGACTGCGCACAAGGATGCTGGTGCAGGAGGTGGCTTTGAAGTTGAATTACATTCCCAATGCAGCAGCTCAGCTACTTCGCAAAAGCAAGACGCTTACTATTGGAGTAGTGCTCCCTTATGTTGGGGAAGAGTTCTTTGCCCTTGCTATCACCGGTATTGAAGATGTGATCGCTACCAAGGGTTATAGCGTGTTGATCAGCCAAAGCAGAGATTCTTATGAGCGGGAGGTCAACACAGTGCAGTCATTTATCCGTAGCCGCGTTGACGGAGTGCTAGCAAGTATTAGTGCCAAGACTGATAATTATCAACATTTCAAGGAACTGCAGAATTTCGGAATACCGCTGGTGTTCTTTGATCGCATTCCGACCAACTTTGTAGCTCATCAAGTATGTGGTCAAGTCGAGCAAGCTGCTGAGGACTTGGTTGCTTTTCTAGCGGCTAGGGGCCTCCGTCGCATAGCTATTGTGAATGGCCCAATACATTTGGACATTTCCAAGCAACGCTTGATGGGATTTATCAAGGGCACTAGAGATCATGGTATTGATGTGCCGCCTGAAATGATTGCTTCAGTCGATCTTACACAGGAAGATACCGCCGTCTGTATGGAAAGACTCTGCCTAAGGCAAAGGCCGCCCGAAGCAATTCTTGGCTTTAATGATGAAGTCTGTTTGCAGGCTATGCAATGGTGTATGAAGAATGGATTGGTTCCCAATAAAGATATTTACTTTGTCAGTTATGGCAATCTTCCCAAAACGGCATTTATGCAGAACCCACCACTGGCCTCTATCGAGCAATATCCCTATAAGATGGGCATGAAGGCTGCTGAGTTGCTATTGCAAGTGATAGAGCAGCCCTATGACTCCCCTTTGCCACCGCAACAATTTTTGATTGAGACGAAGTTGATTGAGCACTAAGGTGACACCAAACTTTTACCGTTTGATTTAAAGTCGAAGGCCGGAGCAAAATTGCGGGCCCTGTAAATTTATTTGGAAAAAAAAAACGAGTCGCACCATCTTTTTGACGCGACTCGTTCTAACAATTATAATCCCATGAACATATCCAAAACCAAAAGGCTTCGATGGAGCACCGAAGTCCTCATGAATTAATTTTAAGCGTTTCAAATCTTTCAGAAGGAATTATGAATAGTGAGTCAGGGCTGACCCACCATTCATAATTATAATCCCATGAACATATCCAAAACTGGACCGATACTTTTATCGATCGTGGAACATTTTTGAAGGCATTATTTGTAATTGCTTTCGTTCCACAGTACAAGTATCGCATCAAATGAAAGGGTGTACAAGTACAAATAAAGGGTAATGTCAGATATAAAAAAATGTAATATGAATCAGTTCTTATCTAAAAAATTGAATGTCAATAGGTTATATTATTTCGAAGGTGCATATTGCCTATAATGTGAAAAAATCAGGCAGTAAAATTGCTTTTTGAGCTCAATATTTTTTCAGGATTTAACACATTTTGGGGATCGAACAAGGATTTAAGCCCAAAAAATATTTCAAAATGTCTTTGACTGAACTGAATTGGCAAATATTGCTTCTGTACCAGACCGATGCCATGCTCCCCTGAAATGGCTCCTCCAATCGATACTACATAGGTAAACAATTCTACGATAGCCTTTGGCAGAGTATGCTCCCAAAATTCGTCGCTTAGATTTCCTTTGATGATATTGATATGGAGATTGCCGTCGCCAGCATGACCATAGCAGACTGATTGGAATCCATAGCTAGCTCCTAGATCCTTCACCTTGGCCAACAGTTCAGGCAAATAAGCCCTTGGCACCACTGTATCTTCTTCTTTGTATACACTATGATGTTTGACAGCCCATCCAATCGAGCGCCTCAGTTGCCAGAATTGCAATTGTTCAGATGCCGATTCTGCAAAAAGGATTTCACCTGTCATGCCGGAAGCATCGCACAAAGCAAATAATGCTTCACACCTGGCAGTGATTTCCAATTCGTCTTGCCCATCGAGCTCGACCATCAGATAAGCCCTTTCTTCTTCCTTACCTTCAAAAAATGGTGCACTCAGATACTCTAGTGCATACATGATCGCCGACTTCTCCATCAGCTCAAGCGCCGATGGTTGTAACCTTAGATTAATGATGTCGTTGACCAATTGCCCAGTGAATGCCAGATCGTAGCAAGGGATCCACATCAATTTCTGAAATAGGGGTGGCGTAGTGATCTTCAGAACGATCTTAGTTACAACTGCCAAAGTACCTTCAGAACCAATCATGATCTGTGTCAGAGGATAGCCACTAGCATATTTCAAGGTATTGGCTCCAGTCCAAAGGATACTTCCATCGGCCAGCACGATCTCAAGGTTGAGCACGTAGTCTCGGGTAACTCCATATTTAACCGCTCGAGCTCCGCCGGCATTAGTAGAGATATTTCCACCAATAGTGCAGCTTCCTCGGCTGGATGGATCAGGGGGGTAACAAAGACCCTGCTTCAAAAGTGTTTCTTGCAAAACTTCTGTCAATACACCTGCTTCGACCGTCACTTGGTGGTTTGCTGTATCGATTGACAAGATCTGATCCATTCGGACCATCGAAAGAACCACACCTGAACACACGGGAATTGCTCCTCCCGCCAAGCCGGTTCCTCCGCCACGTGTTGTGACACTTATTCTTTTGCTGGTACAATATGCCAGGATCAAACTGACCTCCTCTACCGTATAGGGAAATAACACTACTTCGGGCAAGTAACTAATATCTTCTGTCTCATCCCTTGATGCATTTTGCAAGGAATCCTCATCACTGCGAATACTTTCAGGTTGGAGGATCGAAGCAAAATACTGGAGATCCTGACTATCTACTTTCTTGTAAATGGACATCATCAATCGAAAGGGTTGATGAACAATGGATTTTTCAGCGCGACGGTATCAGTCAAAGTGTGCAGAAATGACAAGATTTGACTCTTCTGCAATGTTGTCAAATGCACCTTTGCTATCAGAGGATCTTTATTTGGACTATAGTGACCACCGGAGTCGTAATGATCAATTACAGCTTCTACACTAGCAAAACTACCATCGTGCATATACGGAGCCGACAAGGCGATGTTGCGTAAAGTTGGGACTTTAAATTTCCCATTATCCAATGGCTTTTTGGTCACATTGCCGTGCCCAAAATCCTTAAATTGATTTAAGCTATCTGCCGACTGTATGCCATTGTTGAAGTAATCGTTGACTGTCATGAATGGGGCATTGTGACAATGGCCGCATTGAGCATCGGGCACATCGACATTTACATCAAAAAACAAATCATATCCTAGATACTCGTCTTCACTTAGATCATATTTACCTGCGAGAAATTGATCAAATTTTGATGTTCCCGAGCTTACAATGATTCGTTCAAATTGAGCTATGGCTTTAGTTGCCAAATCTTTGGTGATTTCCTTGCTATTGCTAATTCCAAATGCCTTGCGAAACAGCGATTGATAGAATACACTGTTTTGTAACTTAATTTCCAAATTGGGCCAGGTATGGTGCAATTCTATGGGATCCTCAACTGGGCGACCAGCCTGGTCCTCTAAATCCTTGCTACGACCATCCCAAAACAATCCTTTATAAGCGAATCCGATATCTAATAGACTCATCGAAGAACGAATGCCAGATATTCCATCAATTCCTACACTTACTGCCTTACCATCTGTGAAGGAGGATGCGGGATTGTGACATGAAATACAAGACATGGAGCTATCAGCAGATAAAATGGGGTCAAAAAACAAATGTCGGCCCAATTGTACTCCGTCAATAGTCATAGGGTTATCCGCAGGAATTTCCATCGCAGGATATGAACTAGGCATTGCACCAAATATGTATGGCTTTGGGTCATAATTGATGCCACTTAAATCGATGCCGGCCTCTGGTTCAGGCTCATCAATACAACCTCCCATTTGGATCAACACAAACGCCAGAATGGGCAAGATGTATACTATTTTGTTCATGTACATAATTTGACGAAGTCGGAGCTTATCTCCAGGAAAACGCACTGGTATAATTGTTCATGACAATTGTCGCGATGGTCAGATCTTCCAGTCCGTGAGCTGAAGAGTTATTTTCGATATCGATATATCCTCCATCGGTCTTAAATAGTTGCTTGATATCAAAATTTAATGGGATTACTTCGTTGTTTTTCGTTAGCTCAAAGTTATTGTTTACCCTCACTACCCTATACAGTCCATCCGTTCCAGCATGATATGTAAAACCGTTCTGACCAAGTCCAGGATTCAAATTTCCTTCAGTTCTGCTAAAGATGAAACTTTGCCATGCTGACCAATAAAAGCTACTTTGAGACAGAGCGTGTGAACTAGGAAAATCGGTATCTTTTTTTGCATTTAAAGCTGGGGGCACTCCCACGCCAAATTGTATTCCCGTGTATGAGCCCTCGGGTGCATCTTCAAGATCCAAAATGTATTCATTTAGGTTGTTGTCGGCAGAGGTATGTGTTTCTGAAATCTCTGCCAGATCAATATCAGAAACCACAGTCACCGAGCCATCTTGATGGATTAGTGATATTTCGGAAATGAAAAAATCTGATCGCAAAATGTTGACTAATTTGCCGCCGTCATAAGGATAGCTTTTTGCAGTAATGAATGGTTCCCCTCCGAATAAACCCTTAATCGAAAGCTTTAAATTCTGAACTTCATTTTCCGAAGGAGTACAGCCAGCGGCACTGAATATCAACAATATGGCGCATAGCAATTGTACACATTTCATAAGTCTTAGAGTTTCGAACATGGAGTTGTGGTCCAAATTCGGATTGACAAAGATACTCAAATTTCGAGGTACAACTCTTCGCGTATTAGGGCAAAGAATTGCTTTTAATTAATTGAAAATGAACTTGGTATATTGTTCCAGATCTTCTCTGCAAGACTTGTCTTGGTCTCAGATGCAAAATGGATCCCTTTGACCCATTTTCGATAGTCGATTGTCAAGGGAATAGTCAGATCATAGCCAGCCTTGGCATCGATGTTTGCAGAGATTTCAATCTGATGAGGCGACAAGGGCAAGCTCCATTCGAGTTGAAAAGTATCAATAGTCGCTGCATTTGATTGCATATTTAATTTAGCATACAGATACGAGGATATTTCTTGCCGATACATCGAATCAGCTTGGAAATAAAGGGCAGAACCAGATTTTGCAGCTCCAGGCCAAGTAGCGTTTATTTCAGGATTCAGTCCTACCTTGAAGCGAAGTTTCTGAAATATTTTGACGCCACTTAATGTGCCCAAAGTCCCAGATAGTTGATCTTGCGAAACCAATAACACGTTGCGAGGAAATATCAAGACAGGTTCCGCGGCAGTGCCTGGAAAATGTTTTAATTGGATGGTGTCTTTAATGAAAAAGACCTCACCATTTAGATCCTCTAATTCGAAATCGGATAAGTAGAATTTGAAAGAGTGGATCTGAAATGTGTCCCCAACATCATTTGCAAAAGACTTATTTAATTCAAGGCGACTTGTGTCAATCCTGTGCTTAAAGTCAAGCTTTAATACTGGGAATATGCAGCATCCGCCACAATCTCTGTCAGCCGAGACATCAAGATTAGTGGCCTCGGGATTGAGGCAACCCTCCTTTTTGGTGTAACAGGCGAATAGGGGTAATAGAATCAACAAAAGCAGTTTAAGCTTTCCCACCGGAATAAGCTTTTAGTTCTTTTCTAATGATTTGCTTCAGTTGAGTCGAAAACTCCTTTTGCAATATCCATTGAAGATAACTGGCCTCCGCCTCTTGTACTTGCCCGATTGTTTTGCCAACATATTTTCCAAAATTGAAGACGATTGTACCATCTGGCTCGTATCTCAATTTTTGTGTAGCATCAGGTGTTCGCAGGTCGTTTGTGAAATCATGGAGGACTTGAATGTCATTACGTATCGGAGCAGGCACTATTTCTCCATCTTCGCCTACCAGATCCTGACCTTCGTATTTTGCAATCTGGCCCTGAAGCACTCTCACGGTGGCACGAACATCTTCCAAAGCGTCATGAGCATCGACTAGTTCCTCCTGGCAATAGAATCGATAGGCAGCTTTCAATGTGCGTGGTTCCATCTTATAGAATACCCGCTGTACATCGATTAATCGTCTGTTGTCGATTTCGAAATCTATTCCTATGCGAGCAAATTCTTCCATCAACATCGGGATATCAAAGCGATTGGAATTATAGCCTGAAAGGTCAGAATCTCCAATAAAAGCTAGAATCTTTGGGCCCAGAATATCAAATCCAGGTTTGT
>JBDSUZ010000111.1:0-12302 GCA_039927395.1 Saprospiraceae bacterium
GAACGATAATCCACCATTCGATTCATCCGGCCTGTTTGCTCAGGACTATTGAAACTCAATGTTCCTTCGAGCATTTCAGGTGAAGAGCCAAAGGCCTGTTTCATGTTGATCTTAGTCGAAAGTCCAAAATCTATCACCTTGATCTGAGCAGTGCTCGGATCCACTAATATGTTGTTGTAGTTGAGATCCTTATGGATGATTTCCAACTGATGCAATTCGCCGATTGTTTCAGCAATTTGGATAGCAGTCTGGAGGAATGTTTCAATAGATGACATCTCTTCGAACACTTCTCGAATGGAAGAAAATGGAAGATATTCGAGATAAATGGCGTGTTTATTCTTTATTCTTGCTTTTTTCAGGACTTTCCTGATGCCGGCAATTTCAAGGCCATCAACGATATCAAATTCATTGTTGAATTGTTCGATATCGGCGGGAGAAGGAAATTCGAGGTTTAGGATTTTTAAAATTACTGGACAGTTCCATTCACTTTCATCGAGGTGATAGATCTTCGATTTCTTGCTTTCATAAATCAGCACTTCGGCCATACGAGGTCAAGGGTATAGTGAAGGGTAATCAATTGGAATTCTACTATTTGCTCATAAGCACCAACATATGGAGCGTCGGCCATAGCTGCCAAATATAGACAATTTTGGGTGAAATCTAACATTCATCATACAAGGCATTATACTTCCAATAGTGGAAAATACCTGCTTCGCAATACGTTGATATGATGCATCTGGTGACCAGCGATTACAAATCCAAGAGCAACTACGGATGTTTGAATATTGTTGCAAGACCCAGTTTGAAGCAAGGTCTCGTCGTCAAAATTATTGAACATTGCGATAGTACTTTGTCGGAGCATTTCGAATTCAGCTACTAAGGATTCCAGTTCAATTCCACTGGTATTAGCGTTATTGGCGTAGTCATTTTCTTCAAAGCCCGACAAAGGTGTCTCGTCTCTCCTTGCAAATCGCAATGCCCGATAGCTCATGATTCGTTCGGTATCGACTAGATGCTGAACGATATCTTTAACCGTCCATTTTCCTGGCGCATACACCTGATCTTTTAAGGCATATAGGCGGGACATATCTTGATTGTCGACGAGTGAGGCTCCCATCTTCAATGCTTGCATCAAATCGACATCCTGTAGGTTGCCGATGTAATTGTCATAATAACTTGGCATTACAGGGATTTGAGATTTTCTCATTGTAGAGATTTATATGTTGATCTTCAAATTTACTCAAATCATCGAATCTGTTTCAAGACAACATGCAATAAAAAAAGCCGGTCCAAATGAACCGGCTTTCGTAAAGTTTTTCGAATTCAAAAATTAGTGATTGACAACCAATTTTTGTGTGATCGCCACTGATTGAGCGTTGTATATTTTCACAAAATATAGGCCATCAGGTAATCCTGGACCATCGTAGGATACATTTAAGGCACCGTTTGGCTGCATCAATTGGCTATGAATCAACTGTCCATTAGAGTTTACAAGCTGCATTTTGGTTTCAGTTTGTAAAGGTTGTTTTAAGAAAATTATGAATTGGCCATTTGAAGGGTTAGGTGCGATGCTAAATCCATCCAAATTGGCACTGATCAATTCTGATGATTGGTCATAAATACCCCAAGGAGAGTTACTGGCTGAAACCAGAGTTGGCACGCCACCTACACGTATAGTATAGTCTTCGACTTCGCCATTAAATCCAGTTTCACACGAAGTTGCATATTGAGTTCCCATTTTCATTGACACACGCATGCGCAGATCTTGACCAGTCATTGCAGCAGCTGGAATGGTAAAGTTTGGTGTGGATGCATTTCCATTTGCGCTTACAGAAGCAACATTTTCGCCTGCATCTACAAAATCTCCATCCATGTTGTAGTCAATCCATACTTTCCAGCGGAAGATTGGATTATTTGAAGGCAATAGTGAAGGGTAAAGTGAAAGTTTGTATTGCGAATTTGCGGTGACATTGGCAGAAGTGCTGGTGAAATCACCATAACCGCCGTTGTTGCCAGAGATATTGTTGATCAATACGGCATTAGATGGTGAAGCAGTCAATTTTACTTGTTTGATAAACTTGTTGCTAGCAGCTCCTGAGCCAGAACTAGGGCAATATGCAAGACTGTTACAACCAGGGTCTACTGTCATCGTAAAACAAAAAGCACCTGAACCTCCACAGCAATCGTGGATGTGCATATAATATACTTGCCCACAAATAGTTGCAAAGTTGACGTGTGCATCTAATCCATTACCACCATCGTCATTACCTGTGACACATATAGGAGTAGTACAGTTGTTTGTGTAAATGTTTAATTCCGGATCTATTTCTATCGCCGGAACGTATATATCAATATTGCTGCCTGTTCCTATAAAAGTGTACCATTTACTGGCATCCTGTTCATCAGCTTCACCTCCATTGCAACCCAGGCCGCCCGTTGGCAAATCTTCGGTATAACCATCAGTGTTGCCGCATACTACAGAAGTAATGCTAGGAATCAAGGTTGCGCCACTACAGAAATCATCTGGAGGGGCAACTCTTGAACCCGATTGAGTAGGCAACTTGTCCTTGTCCAATTGATGTTGGAGGTTTTGAGCTTTCTCCAACTCATTCTTGTCAGCTTTCTGCTTTATGAGGTCGCTGCTTTTGGAGATTTGTGCTTGGCTGGCATATTGTAGAGAAACAAAAACTGCCAGAAAGCAAAGAGTAAGGGTTTTTTTCATTTGCGTGAATTTGGGGACTGTGTAAATTATTTTAAGTAAGGCAGTCATTTTATTGATTTTGACACACAAACGGATCTGAAAAACACGTCTGAGGTCAAAAAAAAAGCTGCCCGAGTTCGAGCAGCTAAATATAAGGCTAAATTCTTTTTTCTGAGAAGGGAAATTGCCAAAAAAAGTGATTTTTAGCTAATTTTTAATCCTTCTTATTTCCTGTTCCCATCTTGCTTAGCAAACACCTTTCTCAATAAGTCAGAAGTTCTGAATGCGAGATTGGTACGGATGTTTAACTCTTCTTCTGCAATTTTCTTAAACAGACCATCTAAGGCCTTCCGAGTAGTATAGTCGTCCAATTCAGTATTGACGGGACTGACAAACGGCAGTTTGTTGTATGCAGTTGTAACCGACCTCCAATATATAGTTGCATTTACTTCATCTAAAGCCTTTTTGACTACTGGATTGAATGCATTATAAAGCGGAGTGCTAGTAGTTTGATTGAGGTACTGAGTGGCAGCATCATTTTTGCCCATAAGGATATTAGTCACATCTCTAAATGACATTTTCTTGATGGCGTCGACAAAGATTGGCTTTGCCTCTTTTGCTGCCAATTCAGCTGCGCGATTGAGACGTGTCGTCAATTCTCTTTCAACTTGATCAAAACCGGGTATTCCTTGCAACTTATCAGTTACTTTTTTAGCCTCGGCTGGGATCAGAATCTTGTAGGCGCTCTTGAGATATCCGTCTTCTTTGGATAGGTAATCAGCTCCTTTGCTGACGCCAATTTCAAGCGCTTGTTTGAGGCCAGCCCCAATATCAGTAGATTCTCCTGTCCCGGTGGCAGTTTTTACGTCATTAAATATGGATCCCAAGGTTTTTTGGGCATTTGTGCAAGAGGAGAGAATACTCAAACTAAAAAAAATTGCAAGTAAACGCATAAGTTGGTTTTGAAAGCGGAAATGAAAGGTGATCTAGAGATATGGAATTGGTATTTCCTTTATCAACAAAGGTCTAACGTTTATATGGGGCTTTTTGTGCTCAAATCGAAGTTAAATTGTTCTTAAATAGCAGCAGGATTACTCCATTGCAATTTGAAGTATGCCGCACCAATCTGGCCGGGCATCGGTGGATGGAGCTTGCGGATACAAAGTACAAAGCCTTTAACCATCTGAGGAAATGCCTGGATTCGCTTTGAAATCCGGAAAGCGACTGTTTCAAGAAGTTTGGTTGGGATGTTCATTTCCTCGTGGATCCAACGACTTAGCAAAGCATAATCAAGAGTCTCGCGTAGATTATCATGCCAATGTTCAGAATCAGGAGCTATTTCGACTTCGATATCCACGACGAACATGTGGCCCAATATTCGTTCGTCAGCATCGACTCCATGAAATGCCTTAACACGGAGATTTTCTATTCCTACCCAATATCCAAATTCTGAATTCATCACTAAAATTATAAAATTGGCCATTGACCAGCCATTTTTATCCAGAATATTACAGTGGATTTACAAAAATGCGCTTTGATTCCACCGCAGGCGCAGAATTCGATGTAATTTTGTCGCCAATTCAAAAACATACCTGAATCACTCAGGATCAATTCTTACCAACATATGCAGAATTCAGGCAAAGAAGACCGTTATCAAGGCCATGATTATTATGGAATCGATGACTTGCTTAGCGATGAACATAAATTGGCTCGCGAGGCAGTAAGAGACTGGGTAAAACAAGAAGTTTCACCTATCATCGAAGATTACTCCAACCGATCTGAATGCCCTAGGCATTTGTTCAAGGGATTGGCCGAAATCGGAGCTTATGGCCCAAGTTTGCCAACCCAATACGGCGGAGGTGGAATGGATGAAATGTCTTACGGTATCATCATGCAGGAACTAGAACGTGGTGATTCAGGTATTCGCTCCATGGCTTCAGTGCAAGGTTCCTTGGTGATGTTCCCGATTTATAAATATGGCTCTGAAGAGCAACGCCGCAAATACTTGCCAAAACTAGGATCAGGGGAGTTTATTGGATGTTTTGGATTGACCGAACCAGATTTTGGCTCCAATCCAAGTGACATGATTACCAATATCAAGGATGACGGCGATGCATATATCCTCAATGGTTCCAAAATGTGGATCACAAATAGTCCAGTAGCTGATTTGGCCGTTGTTTGGGCGAAAGACGAAGAAGGAGTGATTCGTGGGATGGTTGTTGAGAAAGACGCTAAGGGTTTTTCTGCTCCCGAAATTCACGGTAAATGGTCATTGCGTGCTTCGATCACTGGCGAGTTGGTATTTGAAGATGTGCGCGTGCCAAAAGCAAATGTATTTCCCGACATCAGAGGTATCAAAGGACCTTTAGGATGCTTGTCCAAAGCACGTTATGGGATTGCATGGGGAGCTATCGGAGCCGCACTTGACTGCTATGATTCCGCGTTGCGCTATAGCAAGGAGAGAATTCAATTTGGTAAGCCAATTGGGCAGTTCCAATTGACGCAAAAGAAATTAGCTGAAATGATCACAGAGATCACAAAAGCGCAGTTGCTGGCATGGAGACTTGGCTCATTGGCAAATGCCGGTAAAGTTACTCCTGCGCAAATTTCAATGGCAAAACGCAATAATGTCCATATGGCACTTGAGATTGCTAGAGAAGCCCGCCAAATACACGGTGGTATGGGTATCACTAATGAATATCCAATCATGCGTCATATGATGAACCTTGAGACTGTGCTTACTTACGAAGGAACGCATGATATTCATTTATTGATCACAGGAATGGATGTCACTGGTCTTAATGCTTTTGGATAGTAGATAGTTGAGGGCGTTATCAGTCGAAGCTTGTCGCTTATTGATCGAAAAAGCTTCTGCTGTAGTGGTATTTATACTCAAATTCACTTTTGACACTCACTAATATTGCATATGCCACGTTAGTATTGTGCAATTAAGGATCTGAGTTGCCGCTGATTTTAGTTGAAGGTGCATCGATTTGATGCTGAAATTGTTTCTTATTACTCGGTATGTCCAGGATTTTTTTTACATCATTAGCTCTTTTGTTGGTGCTCCCCCTAGTCGGGCAGCAAGCTGATGACGTGATTAAGCTGGTCAATCCAAGTTTTGAGGATGCACCTGGTTGTTGCCGTCCGCCGGATGGTTGGACAGATTGCGGTAAAGCGTTGGAGACACCACCGGACATTCAACCTGCCAATCCTCCGATATTTGCGGTGACGAAAGTTGCCAATCATGGCCTGACATATCTTGGATTGGTTGTCCGTGACAACGATACTTGGGAATCAATATCACAACGCCTTGAAAAACCAATATTGAAGGGCAAATGCTATACCTTTAGTTTGAGTCTATGCCGATCTGCCACCTATGTGAGTGGCACCAAGAGGGATATCAACAAGAATCTGAGCTTTACAGAACCAGTAATTATCCGCATTTGGGGAGGAAATGACTATTGTCAAAAAAGGGAATTACTATCAGAGACAAAGCCCGTCGATAATGTTGACTGGAAGAAGTATAGTTTTCGATTTGAGCCAAAATCAAATGTTCAGTACATCATGATAGAGGCATTCTACAAGACTCCGACCTTATTTCCCTACAATGGAAATATCCTCGTCGACAATGCCTCTGTGATACAAGCAGTTCCATGCGCTCAAGTTGAAAATCCGGTTGCCGTAGTTACAAAACCAAAGCCAAAGGTGACGGAAAAGCCGGTAAGTAAGCCCATTGCAACTGCACCCACGAAACCAAAGAACCCGATTCTCCTAAAAGGGCTTGATGTGAGCAAAATGAAGGCTGGTCAGATAATCCCACTCGATCGCTTGTATTTTGAAATGGATTCATTCAATATCACTCTTAAGTCAAGGCCTGTACTAGATGAATTGTTTGATTTTCTCAATCTCAATCAAGGTATTGTTGTTGAAATCGGTGGTCATACCAATAATATTCCTCCTGACACATATTGCGACAAATTGTCGACAGCGAGAGCAAAATCCGTTGCTGATTACTTGTTAGAGAAAGGGATCGATGCAGATCGACTTCAATTCAAGGGTTACGGCAAACGACGCCCAATTGCATCTAACATCTCCCTCGAAGGTCGCAAGCGAAATCAACGAGTTGAGATCAAGATTTTGCAAATAGAGACTTAAGGCAAGAGAGAATCCTGTATTTTGGCAGGCAATGCAGTCCACCATTCCAGACATTACGATTGACATCCCACTTGGCGCCCTTCAAGTGATGAAGGATAGAATTCTGGCTTTACTTGGCAAGGAGAAGGTCGGTATTTATCTAGATTCCAACGATTACCCTACACAAAAACACCAGAAATTTGAATGCCTTGCCGCCGGAGGAATTAAGCGGGTACTTCAATCCGATCAAGGAGCAAAAACACCTGGTTTCAAAGACCTGCAATCTTGGCTTGGCGAGCAAAAATCTTGGGCATTTGGCTACTTTGGCTATGACCTCAAAAATCAAATTGAGGACCTCAAGAGCGAAAATCCCGACAGTATGGGATTTCCCGACATGTGTTTTTTCGAACCTCAATGGGTCATCGCGATCCGAAAGTCCTCAAATAGTATCGATATTTTCGGCGAAAATGCACTTGAAATTGCAGCGCAATTGCAAATCGATACTAGACCAATATCGGAATCAAAATTTGGTAGTATCGAGCTAAGATCTGTTATTTCCAGAGACGATTATTTGAGCAAAGTCGACACCATAAGGCAGTTAATTGTTGAAGGCGATCTCTATGAAATGAATCTATGTCGCGAATTGATGGCTGAGGATGTTGAGCTTGATGCCATCCAAATGTTTCGAAAGCTAAATGCCAAAACTCGAGCTCCATTTGCAGCTTACCTGCGGCTGGAACATTTACATTTGCTGTGCGCTAGTCCAGAGCGATTCATTTACAAATCTGAACAACAATTGATTTCTCAACCCATCAAGGGAACGCGGCCAAGAATGCTGGACTTCGCTGCCGATGAATCTATGAGAAGAGAATTGAGTGAGAGTGAAAAGGATAAGTCCGAAAATGTAATGATAGTCGACTTGGTCCGCAATGATCTTTCCAAAATTTGCATTCCTGGAACAGTAAAAGTAGATGAGCTTTTTGGGATTTATTCCTTTGCCACAGTTCATCAGATGATCTCAACTATTTCTGGCATTTTGCCACCTGAAGCAAATGAAGTGCAAGCAATTAAAGCAGCATTTCCAATGGGTTCGATGACGGGCGCTCCCAAAGTCAGGGCAATGCAGCGTATCGAGCAATTGGAAATGAGTCGACGCGGGATTTACTCGGGCGCTCTTGGATACTTCAGTCCTAATGGAGATTTTGATTTCAATGTTGTCATCCGCAGCTTGATGTACAATGCTTCGCAGCGCAAATTGTCTTGCCAGGTCGGAGGTGCTATCGTATTTGACTCTGTCGCTGAGGACGAATGGCTAGAGACAGAATGGAAGTTAAATGGGATAAAAGAAATCTTAATTTCCGATAAATAAAAAAGGGAAGCAATTCTTGCGAATGCCTCCCTTTTGCGTACAATTCTCTTGTCTCTTATTTAGCGTTTTCGATGAACTTGCCCAAGGCCTTGCCGGATAGCTCATATGCTTCTGAAATTCTCTGTCCAGTATCAAAATCATAGCCAGTACCAGTTCTACCTGGAGCCTTCGTAACTGTAATTCGCGCAATTACCTTTGATGGATTGGCGGTTTCAATGATAATCGCTTCGCCACTAATCATAGCATTTTTAGACATCACGCCGATGTTGAATCCTGGTTCAGTGAATGTTGTATTATATACCATGGTATATTTTGACTTTGCACTCACTTTCATGCCGCTTGCCTTTTCAAGCAATTCGTCAAACTTAGGGTGAAAAATACGTTCGCGGTCGCTTACCCATGCGGCAGCCCATTTGTCACCTCTTCCAGGCTCATTCTTGTTGTATTCAGTCTTCTTGTCATTGACATAGGCTGATTCTTCCTTGTATTTACCTACAGCCATGTTGTCAAAAGTTAGTGAGGTAGCAATAGATTTTTCAGCTTTCAATGCATCTAGGGATCCTTCAACAAGCTTGAGCTTCTGTCCAAAAGCAAGATTGCCAATGGCAGGTATTATGAAGCAAATAATCAATAAGGTGCGTAGTTTCATACGATTTGGTGGTTTGGTTATAGACAAAAATACAATTTAGCTGTCAGAGATGATGCCTTGCTAACTTATGATGGATGTGTAGCATCTTTCGACGAGCAGATCTTATCCATTTGTTGCCAGAATTGTGGAAAAGATTTTTTTACCACTGTTGGATCTAAAATCTCTATCGGATGGAGCAATGCTAGTGGAGCAAATGCCATCGCCATGCGGTGATCGCCGTAGGTTTCTATTTGCAAATTATCGGGAAATATAGCTTTACCCTCCAAGACGAAGTAATTGTGTTGCTTCTTCTTGGAATGCATGTGACTGGCTTTATAGAATTTTACATTCATTTTTGCCAATTCGGTTTTCAAGGCAAGGATGCGGTCGGTTTCCTTGTAAGTCAGAGTCTCAAGTCCATAGAACAAGCCGGGAATACCTAGAGCTGCGCATAGCACTACCATCGTTTGAGCCAAATCTGGATACATTCCAAAATCGATTTCCAAAAACTCGGGTTTCACATTTTCCGTCTTTATAAGATGCGCTCCGCTTTGCGTGTAACTCGTCGTAACTCCAAATTCTTCCATCCATATGGCTACCACCTGATCTCCTTGCCAACTGTCTTGGATAAGGCCCTCCAATTGAATATCGCAGTTCGCTGACAATGCGGCCATCGCATAGAAATACGATGCTGCTGACCAGTCAGCCTCGATGGAAATGTCCTTTGCCTGATATTTTTGAGGAAGTATTACAATTTGCTCGGGGCTGAAATTCGTCTTGACAGCGAAATACTCCATGACAGATTTAGTCATCAGTAGATAGGTGGCTGATGCTGGCTCAGATTGCAGATTGATTCGGAGTCCATCAGGCAGTGAAGGCGCAATTAGCATAAGGGCGCTAACGAATTGCGAGCTCATTTTGGCGTCAACTGTCACCTCATTTACTTGTCCAAAATGCCTAGTTCCTTTGATCGAAATTGGTGGGAAACCGGGCGATTCGAGATACTCAATTTGAGCTCCCATTGCGATCAATGCTTCGACTAAAGGTCCAATCGGCCGCTCCAACATCCGAGCAGAACCAGTCAAGATCTTGTTAGTCCATCTTGTGCAAAGATAAGCTGTCAAAAAACGGAAACTTGTGCCGGCATCGCCGGCATACAAGGTGTCGTCCTCAGACCATAATAGGGAGGCGAGGATTTTGGTGTCAGAAGCTTGAGAGAGGTGCTCCATGTCAAACGGGGATGAACAAAGAGCTCTTACCATCAACACACGGTTGCTAATACTTTTAGAACGCTCAAGCTGCACAGATCCTAGTAATTCGGCTTCCTTGTAATCCAGTTGCATGCTATTGATCATTCCCAGATGAACTGAATCTCCTTGACAATATCAGGATGCAAGGAAAACATCACAGGACAGTTTCTTCCAGCAGTTTCAAGCACTTCCCTGTTGCGTGCATCGAGATCCTTACCATTCAAGGTGATGGTCACGTCAATTTGTCCTATTCTTCTTGGATTGGAAGCCATGATCTTGGTGACCTCGGCCTCGGCACCGTCGATATTCCACTGGTGATTGCGGGCACTTATGCCCATGATAGTCAACATACATGTCGCCAGTGAGGTGGCAGTCAAATCTGTGGGCGAAAATGCCTCGGCTTTTCCCTGATTGTCTAGAGGCGCGTCAGTGATGATAGTGTTGCCTGAATATACATGCACACATTCAGTTCGTAATTCGCCAAGGTATTTGACTCTTGAGGTGATCATAATTTCGATTTTTGCAAATGTATTTGTATTTGAAATAGTGTCAGGCCTATTTTTCAACGTAGGGGTCAGAAATGGCCAAAGTCAGTCTCCCATAACTTTACTATTCTGCAAATTTTGAATGTGAATATACTTGAAACTGCTTTAAACAGGGCATTAAAATTTATTATTAAGATTTAGTCTAAATAAATGGACGAAGGTTTAACTTTGGCGAAATTTAAAGAGCAACATGTCAAAGGCAGTCTTATTACTCCTCATTCAAGTGATTGTACTGCATACAGTTCATGCTCAAAGTGACACCGCCGCAGAACCGCAATTTCTGAAAGTTCTGAGCAATTTCAACCTTGCTGGCTATGGAGCGATGAATTACTACAATTTTGATTGGGGGACAGATTCTGTCAAACGAAATGCGATAGACAATGAGCGATTCGTGCTGGAAATGGGTTATCACTGGAATGACAGAATTCGGCTCAATGCTGAAATAGAATTTGAGCATGGTGGCACGGGTTCTTCAGTTGAATTTGACCGCTTTGAAGAATTTGGTGAATTTGAATACGATATCAGCAAAGGAGGAGAGGTTCTGCTGGAGCAAATGAATCTGGCCTTTAACATTGGTAAGAGGTCGGAGCTCAAAGTTGGGCGGGTTAAAGTTCCCTTCGGACTGATGTTTCAAAGGGAGGAGCCGACTGATTATCTAACGGCGGTCAACTCGGAGATGGAGACCCAAATCCTTCCCGAAAATTGGACAGAAAATGGATTCCTATTTGCTGGGAAACTGGGCGGGAGAAATCAATGGTCGTATTATTTGTCTCTAGTCAATGGATTAGATGGTAGCGCCTTCAATTCGGCCAATTGGATCAAGCGTGGAAATCAACGCCGTTTTGAAATGGTAAATGCCGAGAATTTCGCTTTTATCGGGAGAATGGATTTTCAAGTGTTCGAAGGGCTTCAGCTCGGATTGAGTGGCTATGTCAGTAATACTACCGACAATAGGCCAAAGCCAGATTTGAAGATTGCAACTCCAATCGTTCTTTCAGAATTTCATTTCCAATATAACTTCAAATCATTGATAATCAATGGAATGTTGTTCTATGGCGCACTCAGTAATTCAGAAGCACTGAGCAATCAAAATCGCAATTTGTCCAATAATCTCAATGTAAAACGGACACCTGTCGGAGCTTCTGCCCTCGGCGCATTTGGCGAAATCGCCTTGAAAGTATTTGGAAACCAAGCCATTATAAGGACGTTCAACAAAATAGACCTTACAATCTACGGCCGCTATGATTACTACGATACGATGCTGAGCACGCAGGGAGTCATATTCAATAATCCACGTTGGGAACGACAATCAATCACCGTTGGCGGAGTGTACAAGATTATCGAAGATGTGCACATAAAAGCTCAATACACAATGCGAAATGTGGGTGCACCTGCCCCTACAAGTATCGAAGGAAGCACGTCTGAGCGGACTTTTGTCTGCGGTTTTGCTTTCGAATTTTAGATCACAAAAACCAAAATTACCTTTCATATGAAATTTGTTCTTAAACTTTCAATTCTCTCCAGCATATTGCTACTTTCGATAGGCTGTGGCGACGAAACTACTGAACCAACCGGTGACTACAAGGCGGTGATAGCCAATGTCTCCAATGATGTGATCCTCAAAACTTACGAGGACCTATTCAACAAGACAGAGTCTTTTGTAACCACTTTG
>JBDSUZ010000112.1:0-2434 GCA_039927395.1 Saprospiraceae bacterium
TGGATTCTTCTCATCCAACCGACCTGGAGGAACTGGCAAAGATGACTTATACCATTTTGAAATTTCGCAGATTCCATTGCCTGCGCAGATTACAGCTGCATTGATAGCGGTCGATGCAAACTCAAAAATACGATTACCAGGAGTCTCAATTTATATAATCGATAAGGCTTCTATAAAATCTGGCAAAGAGGAAATTTCAATAAAATCGGACAGTACAGGCCGGCTTGATCTTGTAGTTCAACGCAAAGAAAGCCTCGATATTGATAAACCTAATGCAATCACCGATATCAATGGAAATGCAGAGACTGTATTCCTAAGTGGACATACTTATCAGTTGTTTGCTTCAGCAGTTGGCTATCAGGCAAGATCAATTACAATTGATACCATTAGCAGATATATTCAGTTACAAATGGATAAAGAACCTTGCCTTAAGGGATTTGGTTATATCACAAGTAGAGGAAATAAAAAGCCAATAGATGGCGCCGAGGTACGCATGGTTTCTAGCTGCTTCAAGGATACTTTGATATCCTACGCAGATCAAATGGGCCAATTCAAATATTGCCTAGATCGTGGCTGCACTTATGACCTAGTGATCAGAAAGGATGGCTATGTATCTGGGACAGGTAAATTGGATCCTAGCAAACCCGAACTATTGAGGAATCTCAACTATACGCTGATGAAGCCAATAGCAACTGAGACCATTAGCACAGGTTCAATAATCGTATTGGAGAATATTTATTACGATTTTGACAAAGCGGCAATTAGAAAGGATGCCTCATTTGAATTGGACCAATTGGCGGAAATAATGGAGAAACATCCATCTATGGAAATCGAACTAATCGCACATACAGATTCGAGAGGTGAAATCCTATACAATCAGAAATTGTCTTTAGATCGCGCTCTATCAGCTAAAAAGTATCTTGAAACAAAAGGAATTGCTGCTAAGAGAATAAGAGCCTTTGGCTATGGAGAATCCAAACTGCGCAATCGCTGTATCGAAGGAGTAGATTGCAGTGAAGAAGAACATCAATACAACCGCCGCACCGAAGTACAGGTGCTAAAAGTTGATGGCCAGGTCGAGGTCAAGTATCAACAATAAGTCAAAGACATTATTTGCTGTGCTTAGATCTCCTTGGAGAAAAATACAGTTTTGTAAACCAATTCCTTTTAATAAGGCCTTTTGTTTATTTTTATACTCAGGGTGACCATTCATTCCAAATCAATGTGCCGGGTCACAAGGTTTTCATTAAGCATGTCGCCTGACAACTAATATTTATGCAACTCAAATTCTGCGGAGCAGATCGCGAAGTAACTGGTTCATGCCATCTACTTACCCTTGACGATGGATTCACAATCCTCTTGGATTGTGGCTTGTATCAGGGCCACGTAGATTCAATGGATAAGTTCAATGAAACTTGGCTATTTGATCCCGTCAAGATCGATTGTGTGGTATTATCACATGCTCATATTGATCATTGCGGGAGACTACCTCGTCTGGTCAAGGATGGATTTAAGGGTCCGATATATTCCACACATGGAACTCGTAGTCTTTGCGCAATCTTACTGCTGGATTCCGCTAAGATCCAGGAGCTTGATGCACAGTACGAATTGAAAAGAATACAAAAGAAGAAGCTTCAGGAACCTGTACCGACACCCTTATACACATCACATGATGTGACTGCGACGATGGATCGGTTCATCTCCTTTGGTTACGAGCGCTGGATCAGCCTTCGTCCTGGAGTCGATGTATTGTTCCGCGATGCGGGACACATATTGGGAAGCGCAAGTGTTGTAGTTAGGATCAATGAAAATGGCAAAGAGACTCTGGTTGGATTTACGGGTGATATAGGACGTCCCGCTAGGCCCATTCTTCGTGACCCGATTCCTATGATGCCGGTTGATTATCTCATTTGTGAGTCGACCTATGGCGATCGGCTGCACCCCGCTGCACCAGAGGAAACTGAAAAATTACTGTCCATTATTCATCATACATGTGTTGAAAAGAAAGGAAAACTAATCATACCAGCATTTAGCGTAGGCCGTACTCAGGAACTTGTGTATATGCTGGATAAAGCTTCGACTGCAGGCATCCTGCCTCCCATTCCAGTATTTGTCGATAGTCCTCTAGCTGTAAGTGCCACACAGGTGTATGGTTCTCATCCCGAATGTTTTGACAACGAACTCAATGAATATCTATTGACTGATCCAAATCCATTTGGATTTAACAACCTGACATATATCCGCGACGTTGAAGATTCCAAACAACTAAACTTTCTCAATGGCCCATGCATCATTATTTCCGCTTCTGGAATGATGAATGCCGGTAGAGTGAGACATCACCTTGCCAACAATATTGAAGACCCAAATGCGACGTTCCTGATCGTTGGATACTGCGCTCCTGATACACCAGGAGGAATGCTCAAAGCAGGAATCA
>JBDSUZ010000113.1:0-17293 GCA_039927395.1 Saprospiraceae bacterium
GTGAGGTCCTTTTTGGCGTCGATAAACAAGTGACTATCAGGGTGCTTGATTGACAAAGTCAACATCAAAGCACCTCTTCGTCCATCTTGGGCAACTTCTCTGGTTGAATTGGAATATCGCTCCATAAATGGCTGAATACCAGTCGAAGTCAATGCGCTATTTAGCACAGCACTGCCACTCGGGCGTATATGTGACAAGTCATGACCTACACCTCCTCGACGTTTCATCAATTGAACCTGTTCTTCGTCGATTTTCATGATTCCGCCGTACGAATCAGCAGCGCCGGGCAAGCCAATTACAAAACAATTGGATAAGGAGGCAAACTGGAAATTATTGCCTATACCGGCCATCGGGCTTCCCTGTGGAACTATATATTTGAAATCCTGCATCACGGCAAAGAAATCAGCGGCACTCATTGGATTGGCATATTGAGCATCAACTCTGGCCAATTCCCTCGCTATACGCCAATGCATATCCTCTGGACTTTGCTCGTAGATATTACCCTTCGAATCTTTGAGGGCATATTTGGAGATCCAGACGGTGGCAGCCATGACGTCACCATCAAAATAAGCTGTCGCACGCTCTAGCACCGTTTCGTATGCATATGCTTTAAGAGCCACTACAGTATGGGTTTCTGCAAGCAACTCCGTCGTTGCAGTTGTAAATAAATCGAATGTCATACCAAAAACGTTTGGGATCAGGGGAATAGTTCAAATTGGCTCGCTGTACTTGAGGGCTTCAATATATAAAAAAAGTGTAATATAAACTAGAGTCGATCCAAATAGTTTCAGGAATTTTGACATAAGTTTTTGCATTTCTTGGGTTGTTATTATATTATATTAAAATGTAATTTATTAAAAGTTGATTAATAAATAAATATGAATATAAATTGTTGTTATGTATAAAGCATTAATGTATTAGATTTATATTTTATATGAAAATCTGGACCCAAAAATTATCAAATCCGAATATCGTCTGGATAGAGAATATCCCTGAGATATAATCCGTGTCCGCTTACTGAGAGTGGACGTGGTAATCTGACTTGGCGCTCCATAACATCCTCTATTTCAGCCAAAGACATTTTGCCCTGGCCTACTTCAAGGCACATGCCTACTATCATTCGTACCATGCCTCGTAGGAATCGATTGGCAGTAATGTGAAATTCCCAGCTATGAATCTCATCACGCCATTCCCAACGAGCTTCAGTGATCTTGCATGTCATTGTCTTGACATCTGTATTGGACTTGCAGAATGGATAAAACTCAGTATATCTAAGCAGTAGATCGGCCGCTTGCTGCATCAGGCCTTTGTCAAATAGTTCTGGCCGATGTAGTAGCAAAGCCTTTCCCTTTAAGAAAGGATCCTTTCTGGTGCTAACCTTGTAAATATAAGATCTGGAATATGCGCTAAATCTGACATTGGCATTGTGCTTGACAGGAAATATTTCAAAAGCGGCAATGTCCTTCGGCAAAATGTGATTGAGCCTCCGTAGCAGCTCCGGCAATTCCATTTGACCAAGGTCAGCATCAAAATGAAGGTAAAAGTCCAGCGCATGAACACCGGCATCTGTCCTGCCACAGCCGAGCACATAGATCCGTTGACGCAGTATCATGCTCAGCTTCTCTTCAAAAATCTGTTGGATACTCACATCCTTCGGCTGTCGCTGCCAGCCCGAATATTCAGTGCCATCGTATGCAAGGCGCATAAAATAGCGTGGAAGCAATGGGGATTCCGTCATGCTACCTTGAGAAAATGCAGATTGGATTTTTGCAGTTTATCCGTCACATATTGCATATCGATATACAAGCTAGTGATCTCCTTTTGTGAGGGTAGTTCATACATGGCATCAGTCATGACTGCCTCAAGTATTGAACGCAATCCTCTGGCTCCTAATTTGTAATCAAGTGCCATTTCGGCGATTTTCTCCAATGCATCAGTGCTGAAATCAACTTGTATACCTTCAATTTGAAGTAGCTTTTGATACTGTTTCACCAGCGAGTTTCTCGGCTCTATCAGGATGCGGATCAATGTTTCTTTATCTAGTGGATCCAAATATGCCAGGACAGGCATACGGCCAAGAAGTTCGGGGATCAAGCCAAAATGGCGCACGTCCTGGTGATTGATATACTGAAGCATATGGTCCTCGCGGATTTTGGATTTAGCTTCAGCATTGTAGCCAATTACTTGTGTATTGAGACGGCGAGCGATAATCTTGTCGATACCATCGAATGCGCCACCGCAGATAAATAGTATGTTTTCTGTATTGACCTTAACCAGTTTTTGCTCTGGATGCTTCCTTCCTCCTTGTGGTGGAACTAATACATCAGACCCTTCCAGCATTTTGAGCAAAGCCTGTTGCACTCCTTCGCCTGATACATCTCTTGTGATCGAAGCATTATCGGACTTGCGTGCTATCTTATCGATTTCGTCAATGTATACTATCCCACGCTCCGCTTGTCCTACGTTGTAGTCACATACTTGAAGCAATCGCGTTAGAATACTTTCAACGTCTTCACCCACATAACCGGCCTCAGTAAATACGGTCGCGTCGACAATTGCAAATGGTACATGTAGTAATTTTGCAATCGTTTTGGCCATCAAAGTCTTGCCAGTTCCTGTCTGGCCGACAAATAGGATATTGGATTTTTCTATTTCGACATCGGAGTCTTTTGGTTGATCAAGGCGTTTGTAATGGTTGTAAACAGCTACAGAAAGAACCTTTTTAGCTTGGGTCTGGCCTATTACATATTGATCGAGGTGTTCTTTGAGAATGACAGGAGTCATAGTCTTTAGGTCAAAATTTCTCTTGCCTTCTTTAGTCTTGTCGGAGTATAATTCGTCTTGAACCATCAAATGAGCCTGCTCGGTACAGACTTCGCAAATGTGTGCGTCCAAGCCTGCGATCAACATAAGGGTATCCTGTTTGTCGCGACCGCAAAATGAACATATCAATCCTGAATTTTTTTTGGCCATTACTTTTATACTAGAGAATTATTGAGATTACTTCTGCAAAGGTCTTCAAAATTGACGAATAGAAGTTCAATTTCCTTCTTGATTTTGAGGCGGTTGTTTTATCAAGCGATTCGTAATAACATCACTCAAAGCTTATTGTTTCAACAACTGGAATTACGCGCTTGTTGTCAATTTGTGTAATCTCCTGCGGCAAATGTTCGATAATGCATTGATATAAAGCATCTAAAGCTCTTTTTTTGTAAAATGTTTCAGTGTACACTATGCTGATTTCTCTCACCGGTACAGGATTTTCAAAGCTCTTTATCTGCAATTTTTGAACTTCAGTGAGGTCAAAAGTGCACAATTCGGGTATGATTGTCAATCCGTGCTGACGATCAACCATCCGAATTAGCGTTTCGAGGCTTCCAGCTTCGTAGTGTAGTCCAGTAAGCGGTAGTTTTTGCTGTTTCATTTCGCAGAAATTGACCACTTGGGAGCGCATGCAATGGCCTGCTTCCAGCAGCCAAAGCTGCTCCAGGTCTATATCTTCAGGCACTATTTTGCGCTTTACAATACTTCGATCTGTTTGTCCTGAATAAAGGAAAAATCGCTCGTAGAACAATGGTCTTTCAATCAGTTTTGGGTCCAGTATCGGCGTGGCCATGATGCCCATATCTAGTTTTCCCTCTTTAAGGAGTTCAATAATCTTAGGAGTAAGATACTCGTGAAGGTATAGGTCAACCTGCGGATACTGCTTCACAAATTCGGACACAAAGCGAGGTAGGAGGTAAGGAGCAAGGGTGGGAATGATGCCAATCTGAATCTTACCACTAATCTGATCCTGACGATCCTGGATGATTTGCTGCAGTGCATTTGCCTTAACCAGTATAACTTTGGCTTGGTCGATTACTTCCGCACCGATCGAGGTTGGTACGACCGGATGTTGGCTCCTATCAAAGATTTGTACTCCTAGGCTTTGCTCCATTTTTTGGATCATCATGCTAAGAGTGGGTTGGGTCACAAAGCATGCTTCAGCAGCCTTGACAAAATGCCGATGCGTGTCGACTGCAACCAGATATTCCAATTGTTGAAAGCTAAAATTCATAGAGTAAATCTATATAAATATAGATATTATCAGTTTGATTTATTGGATTTGCTTTGATAGCTTTGCTTGAGACAAAAATTGATATTTTTTCCGCAAGACAATTTATGATATGAAAAAACTTACCACGGCCCAGGGAATACCTTACCGCGAGTTTGAAGACTCGATGACTGTTGGACCTAGAGGTCCCATTTTGCTGCAAGATTTCCTACTTCATGAAGATATGGCTCATTTCAACCGCGAGCGCATTCCTGAGAGAGTAGTTCACGCCAAGGGTGGGGGGGCTTTCGGAACTTTCAAAGTTACACACGATATTACTCAATATACCAAAGCAAAGATCTTTAGTGCGATTGGTAATGAGTGTAAGATGTTGTTGCGCATGTCAACAGTTGGAGGCGAAAGTGGATCTGCCGATACTGAGCGCGACCCGCGTGGATTCGCCTTGAAGTTTTATACAGAAGATGGCAACTGGGATTTGGTAGGCAATAATACTCCGGTATTCTTCCTCAAGGATCCTAAGAAGTTCAGCCATTTCATTCATACACAGAAGAGAGATCCGCGGACACATTGCAAGAGTCCAACCATGATGTGGGATTTCTTTTCGCTCAATCCTGAATCTCTGCATCAAGTGATAATTCTGATGAGTGATCGTGGAACTCCTTATGGATTCCGTCATATGCATGGATTTGGAAGCCACACCTTCTCGATGATCAATGCCGATGGTTTGCGCCATTGGGTTAAATTCCATTTCATCACCCAAAGTGGAGTCAAGAATTTCACTGATGCTGAAGCGGCAGAAATGAAATCCAAGGATCTGGATTTCTCGCAGAGAGATCTGGTGCAAGCAATCGATCGTGGTGAATTTCCTCGCTGGTCATTCAACATCCAGGTGATGACAGAGGAGCAAGCCAAGACCTTCCGCTGGAATCCATTTGACCTGACTAAGGTCTGGCCACATGCTGAGTTCCCACTTATTGAAGTTGGATTCTTTGAATTAAATCAAGTACCAGACAATTTTTTCAGAGATATTGAGCAAGCTGCATTTGCGCCAGCGCATGTTGTCAATGGCATTGGTTATTCACCCGACAAAATGTTGCAAGGAAGACTACTTTCATATCCTGACGCGCATCGCCATCGCTTAGGAGCTAATTATGAGCAAATTCCTGTCAATCGCTGTCCGTTTCAAACAAATAACTACCAGCGTGATGGTCAGATGACCGTTAGCGACAATGGGGGTTCTAATCCAAACTATCGCCCTAATAGTTTTGACGATATCGTTGCTGACGATTCATACAGACAGCCTGCTTTGCCACTTGAGAGTCTAGTAGCAGATTATTATGACCGCAATGCAAATGATGATGATCATTACACTCAGCCGGGCGATCTGTACCGCAAAGCGATGGATGACCAAGCACGTAGCAATCTGGTTGACAATATTGTTGGCTCTATGAAAGGTATCGAAGGACCTAAGAAAGACGAGATCATCAATCGACAACTATGTCATTGGTTTAGAGCAGATATGCAATTGGGGATGCGTGTGGCAAGTGGATTAGGCTTAAATGCGGAGTCATTGGCATCATCTATGAAGCTGCACGGTTAATAGGAATAATTCAGATTTGGACCTATAATTGAGGCGGTCCTGTTCAACTGGGACCGCTTTTTTAATGCAAGTTTTTGGAAATATTTTGGGCCACTTTATTAACTATTTAAGGATTACGATTTTACAGATTGAACTATTGAGTCAATCATTATGTTATCACTTGAATTAAACCACTTTTATATGAAGAATTTTAACTTTCGTTCTCTTTTCATGCTCGTTTTTGCAGTGGGCATTTTTTCAACCGTTCAAGCTCAGCATATCACATTGGGTCCTGTTGTTGGTGTAAATTTTCATTCAGTTTCAAATTTTGATGATACTAAAGCTAGTGCTCGCCCCTTATTCGGTGCTGCATTTATGTACAGTATAACCGAACATTTTGGAATTGGAGCTGATTTACTTTATTCAATGGAAGGCGCTAAGGATGCGGATAATAATGATATCTACTTCCACACTGATTACCTGAGAGTTCCGATAAAAGCTGCATGGTTCTTCGGTGATCTTGGAAGCAAGTTAAGGCCGAAGCTTTATGTCGGTGTATCACCAGCGTTCTTGATCGGAGGTAAAGATTCTGCTGGTGTCAAAGCCACAGATTACTTCGAAGGCTTTGATTTTGGCCTATTGGCTGGTGGTGGATTGAACTACCGTATCGGTGAATCTATTTGGTTGCAATTAGATTTGAATTATACACATGGATTGACCAATATCCTAGACATCAACGATCAAGATTACCAAAATCGCAATTTTGGAGTTCAAGTTGGAGTTGGATTTCCGATAGGGAAGAATTAGGAGTAAAGAGTTTAGAGTAAAGAGTTTAGAGAGGTCTAATGACTCGATAGCTCTTTTACTTGATAATATCGCGCTTGTAAAATCAGAGATGATTTTACAAGCGCTTTTTTTTGTACTCCAAAACGCCAGATTCATTTTCCAATCATCGAATAGACATGAAACGGAGCAGGTCGAAAATCGTCGTCCCTTGTTAATTATTGTATTAAAGTTCTATTTTTAAGTGGAACACATACCTTCATTACCACTGTAATAAGAGGAGGAGACCATAAGGAATTGATAAATGAAAATGGAAAATGATCATTCCCCTCGGAGTCCCGGTACTCCCGATTCTTCAGATTCTCCCGATTCTCCAGATTCTCCCGATTCTTCAGATTCTCCCGACTCCCGATTCTCCAGATTCTCCAGATTCTCCCGATTCTCCGGATTCTCCCGATTTTCCCGATTCTCCCGATTCTCCCGATTCTCCCGATTCTCCCGATTCTCCGGATTCTCCTGATTCTCCCGCTTCTCCCGATTCTCCAGATTCTCCAGATTCTCCAGATTCTCCCGATTCTCCTGATTCTCCTGATTCTCCAGATTCTTTAGATTTTCCCGATTCTCCTGATTCTCCCGCTTCTCCCGCTTCTCCAGATTCTCCCGATTTTCCCGATTCTCCCGATTCTCCAGATTCTCCCGATTCTCCCGATTCTCCGGATTCTCCTGATTCTCCCGCTTCTCCCGCTTCTCCAGATTCTCCAGATTCTCCAGATTCTCCAGATTCTCCAGATTCTCCCGATTCTCCCGATTCTCCCGATTCTTTAGTTATTCCTTCTCGATCTCAACCTAATCACCGGACAAATCATCTCCTCAAGACTGATACCGCCATGCTGAAATGTATTGCGGTAATAATTGAGGAAATGGCTGTAATTGTTAGGGTAGAGGAAGAATTTGTCTTCCTTAGCAAAGATGAAGGTGGAGCTAAGATTTGGCTTTGGTAGTCCGGCCTTCTTAGGATCGCGTACTTCCAATACATCATTGGATTCGTAATTGAGATTGCGTCCAACTTTGTACCGCAGATTCGCGGTGGTTTCCCGGTCGCCAACAACTCTTGAAGGTTGCTTGACGCGAATGGTACCATGATCTGTTGTGATGAATAATTGAACATCCTGATCGGCGATCTTTTGTAATGCGCCCCATAGTGGTGAGTGCAGGAACCATGATCTCGTTAAGGATCGATAAGCTGTTTCATCACCGGCTAATTCCTTGAGTACCTCCATTTCCGTACGGGCATGGGATAGCATATCGATGAAATTGTAGACGATGACAGTCAAATCATTATTCAGATAATTAGTGATATTATCCTGTATCAATTTACCGTGCACCGAATTGGTCACCTTGATATACTCGTGCTTGATATCCTTGCGAATGATGCGCTTGATTTGATCTGCGAGGAGCTCCGCTTCGTGCATATTTTTGCCTCCTTCTTCATTGTCATTGAGCCAGATATCGGGAAATTTCTGTGCAATATCCGCGGGCATCATACCTGCGAAAATTGCGTTTCTACTATACTGTGTTGCCGTCGGTAAAATACTGTAGAAATAGTCCTCTTTCTCGACGCGATATAATTCAGAAACTATCGGTTCGATGATTTTCCATTGGTCAAATCGGCAATTGTCAAGTAAGACAAAAATGGTAGGTATATCCGAATTCATTTCAGGAAATATCTTCTTGCGCATCAAATTACTCGAATTGGTCGGCGCATTGTCGGCATTTTCATTGAGCCAGGAGATATAGTTCCTGATAATGTATTTGGAGAATTCAGTATTTGCCTCAGCCTTCTGACTTGCCAATATCTCCGACATTTCTGTTGTTTGGCTCTCGTCAAGACGGATTTCCCAACTGATGATCTTGAGATATGCTTCCACCCATTCTTCCCAATTGAGACCACTATTGATCTGCATGAATATATTGCGGAATTCCTGCTGGTAGTTGAGAGTAGTTTTTTCTCTCACCAGCCTTTTTTCATCCAAAATACGCTTGAGCGAAAGCAAAATTTGGTTTGGATTGACTGGTTTGATCAGGTAATCAGAGATTTGACTGCCGATGGCATCTTCCATGACAGTTTCAGCCTCATTCCTAGTGATGAGTACGACGGGCAATGCCTGGTTGATATCCTTGATCCTGCTCAAGGTTTCGAGCCCAGTGATGCCGGGCATCGATTCATCGAGGAATACTACGTCGATGTCATTGTTCTTTTCTATTTCTTCGAGCGCATCGTAACCGTTTGTGACGGTTTCGACGATGTAGCCTTTCTGTTGCAAAAACATGATCTGTGGCTTGAGCAAATCAATCTCATCGTCAGCCCAAAGGATCTTGATACTTTCCATTTATCTTATTGATATGATGTAGGGAAATGAAGCTTATGCGGTGAATCCACCTCAATTCGCTTCAAATTACTTGTTTTTCTTAAACGTCCCCTTGTCATTTGTTATTTTCGGGGATGAATAAAAGGAAAATTATTAATGATCCGGTCTACGGCTTCATCCATATACCTTACGACTTAGTATTTGACTTGATCGAGCACCCGTGGTTCCAGCGTTTGCGTAGGATCAACCAGCTTGGGATGACTCAATATGTGTATCCTGGTGCGCATCATACACGATTTCATCATGCGCTAGGTGCCATGCACTTGATGACACAGACAATCGATGTATTGCGATCTAAGGGAGTTGACATATCAGAGGCAGAAGCCGAAGGAGTTACTGTTGCCATTTTGCTACATGATATTGGCCATGGTCCATTTTCGCACGCATTGGAGCATACCCTGATGCCCCAGCATCATGAATCGATCTCATTGCTAATGATGGAGCGACTTAATAAGCAATCCTCTGGTGCACTTAGTTTGGCGATTGAGATATTCAAAGGCGAGTATAGTAAGCAATTTTTGCACCAACTGGTGTCATCACAATTAGATATGGACCGTATGGACTATCTCAACCGCGATAGCTTCTATACTGGTGTGGCAGAGGGCAAGATTGGCTATGACCGACTCATCAAGATGCTGGACGTAGTCAATGATGAACTTGTTGTTGAGGAAAAGGGGATCTACTCTATCGAGAAATTCCTGATTGCCCGCAGATTGATGTACTGGCAAGTTTACTTACACAAAACTGTGCTTTCTGCAGAACAGATGTTGATTCAGACATTGACTATTGCCAAACAATTTGCATCTGCTGGAGTAGCGCTTGAAGTATCCCGACCTCTGCATTATTTCCTATACAATACACATGAGTCTGGCAATCTCGACGACTTGATTGATCAATATACCTTGCTGGATGATTTTGATATCGTTCATTTCCTCAAAGTAAGTCGCGAGCGAGGACCAGATTTGCTTCGATATTTCTGTGATTGCCTGATCAACCGCGATTTGTTCAAAGTGGATCTGCGAAACGAAGCATTTAGCGATGTGGATTTGGAGCAAATAGCACAGAAAGTCAAGCAAATATCCCGCTACAGGCCTGACTTTGAGCCATATCTGATGATAAGAGGCTCCGAATCTAACCTGCAGTATGACATACGATACAATGAAATAAAAGTCTTGCGCAAAGATGGCTCTGTACTTCCGTTTTCAGAAATAGCCGATTTCCCATTGCAAACTGTGCAAAAGGTAAAATATTTTGTTTGCTACCCTAAGAATTAGCGAAACTGAGCAAATTGTTGGATCACATATATTTGGCCAAGAAGCGCCTGAACTCCATTTTCATTTCTGAATAGATCTTGGTGAATTGGTCCATGTTTTCTCTCAGATCGGTGTGATCTTTGAAGTAGACATGATCAACGGCTATAGGATGGCTTTCTGCGTATTTTGCAAAATAATGATCCTTTGCTTTGATAGCGTGCTTGATCTCATCAAGGACTTCGCGCTGTCTGATAAATTGGTTTTGGAAATGCTCGAGTTGAGCTAACATTTCCTGATCAGTGTATCTGTTAACTAGGTCTTCGAGATAATGGTTGAATATTTTCAATTCATCTTCACAGAAATTCAGTTCGTTGCGCCAAACATTCAAATCAAAATGCAGGTCTTTGAGGTAGAAATGCTTCTCAGCCATAATGGGATAGTCTTTTAAGTTAGCGACCTGAGCAGGTCAGCGGAATATCAATTTGTACCTAATATAGGTAAAGCAATGAGAAATGAATTACAGTATCTAAAACTTAATGGCCGCAAGATCTATTTTTCCTTCGAGAGATCAGAAACTGCCTTCTTCCTTTTTGAGGTCGTCATTATTTACTCCTCTCTTTTTCTGTCCCGGAAATTGAGGCATTTTGAAATCAAGCTTACCAAACCGATAGTTGAAGGTCATATCGATCGAGCGAAATGGAATTCCATTCTCAGAAGTTTGCTTAAATGTTGGCCCCGAAAACTCAGATTTGAAGATCAAATGGGGTGTGAACGGATTGGTAATATTGAGGCTAATGCTGCCTTTTTTCTTCCAAATTGTTTTCTTAATGCCAAGATTTGTCAATCCAAATGTCGGGTTTGTGCCCTGCAATGTCGCTCTTGGGGAATTGATGAGGCCGAAAAACTCAGCACTGTAGCCATTCTTGAATGTGTATGCTGCTGTCAAAGCGAGATTGTATTGGAATGAGTTATTTTCGACTGGCAATCCTTCGATATTTCCCTCTAGAAATACTTCATACAAATTGATCGATCCCCGGATTGCCAATGCCTTGGTTGCTTGCCAAGAGCCAAATACGTTGACGCCGACCGTCTGATTAAGTCCGTTGTTTTCATAGGTTGTTCTTGCTACAGAAGTGCTATCGTCGATCGTTAGCACATTGAGAATTACATCCTGTGTATTTCTGTAAAATCCGGCAACATTGAGCGCCGTGCCTTTGAAGAAAGTCGAATAATTGAGCTCGAAACTATTGGTATACTCTGGCTGCAGGTAAGGATTGCCATAGCTGATATTCTTAGGATCGGCGGCGTTGACAAATGGATTGAGGTAAAATAGGCTGGGCCTTTGTATGCGCTGATTGTAGCTGAATTTTAGTGTTTTGAAATTGCTAAAAGTCTTGGCAATAGTCACACTTGGCAGGAAATTTTGATATTCATTGGCAATTGCATCTTCATCACCTGCGAAATCGCCTTTGATATTGGTGTGCTCATATCGTAGCCCCCCTTTGATCTCATACGTTTTTGCAAATTTGTAGCTTATCACTCCATAGCCAGCGATCACTTTTTGATTATAAGAAAAGTCATTTTCCAATTGTGGTATAGGAACAATCACGCCACTGGAATCCTGTGCCCTGAATTCGTTGTCGGTTGTGATCGTTCTGAAAATGGCCTTGGCACCTGTTTCCAGTGTAATTTTCTTGAAGGGATGGACATAATCGGTTTGGAATGTCAATTCGCGATTTTTGCTGTCATTGTCGCGCAGTTCATTGAGCTCAAAATTTGGCTCAACGATAAACTGTTGCACATCAAATCTACTCAAGCCTTGATTTTGTGACCATTGGGCGCTTGTGGTCCATTCCTGTCCCGCAGTCTTAAATGTGCGTCTGTAATCTGCAGACCAGTCGATATTAGCGTATTCATTGCGGTTAGTGCTGTTCCTGAAATAATTTTGATCAAGTCCAATATTTGGATCGATTAGCCTCACTTCCAAGTCATTGTCTCCTTTGAAAATCGTCGAATTTAGTTTAGCGTTTGTAGAAATGTTGTTGAATGCGTTGATGTCATAATCAATCCCTGCATTGACAAAATACGTATTGCGAACACCCCTAAAATCTCCTTCCTGGCTCAGCGTGCTTGTCAAGGTATTGCTAAAATCTTCTCTATAAAATTTGGTATACCCCAACCTTGGAAATGTATATCGCCCTCCTAAGCCCGCCGTATAACCTACGCGACCTTGTTTCAAATTGGCATTCACGCTACCATCGACCCCTCTCATTCCCGCGCTGATATTTGTCGAGCCGGTAAATCCTTCAATGGACTTCTTTTTGGTGATAATATTGATGATTCCAGAAGTCCCTTCAGCGTCATATTTGGCCGAAGGGCTAGTAATCACTTCTACACTCTTGACTTGATCTGCTGGAATCATCTTCAATGCATCCGACATACTGCTGGCCATTGTTCCCGAAGGCTTACCATTGATCAAAATTTGGATATTACTGGAGCCACGCAATTGGACATTCCCGTCCATGTCAACTACCAGCATCGGAACTTTTCGCAAAACGTCAGCGGCATCGCCACCGCCAATTGCAATATCCTTATCAGCATTGTATACAAAGCGATCAATCTTGGTTTCCATTATTGGTCCCTGGCCGATTACTTCGACCTCATTTAATTGAATATCGGAGCTTTGCATCGATATTTTACCGACAAAATGATCCGGTTTTTCCCCCGTGAGTGCTATAGAATCAATGATCTTGTCGCGATAACCAAGAAATGAAATGATGATCTGATAGCTTCCAAGCTTTAAGTCCTCCAGTTTGAATGATCCATTATCGTTGGCAAGCGTACCGTTGATCGATTTGCTTTGACCTGCTTTGGACAGAGCGATAGTTGCGTATCCAATTGGTTGATTAGTAAGCGAATCGATGATGGTTCCGGAGATTTTGCCGGTTATGCTGGGGCCTGAAGCACCTAAGCCAAAGGGACTTTGCGCCTGAATTTTAAGCGAGAAAATGCAGCAAGCAAGGAGAAGAATGGTATATCTTAATGTCATAAATGAGAAACTTATTTCGCAAAGGTCTGAAAATGAGGGGAGAGTTTTGTGAGTAATGTCTGGAATGGGCAATAATATATTATTGATACTGGCCGCAATCCAGACTTCATCACGGAGTTCCTACATTCAATCTTAGCTAGTATCTGCCAATGGGAAACTCAAAACATTGATTGGGAAATCAGTATAGAAAGTGCCGACGCCTCAATACGTTCCAATTCCGCTGATTTGGAGGTTTCCAGAAAAAGTTCCTTTTTTGATTTAAACTGGGGTGGGGAAGGACATAGATTCAAAACTGTGGTACTGGGTGGTCAATCCCTAATTATCGGGAATAAAAGCTCAATATTTCCAAGGCTTTCTTTTATCATTCTTCGTAGTAATAAGAGTAATCAATGCCTTTCATAAACATTTCTCTGTCGTTTATTTTATTGGTTAGTGCAGTTTCTACCACTTGCATCAACACACTGTTATCAATTGTACTAATTATCATAGCGTTCATATAGTTCTCTTTGCTTATTTTGCTCCAGTCCACACATTTTTTTAGTCCTTTCTTAAGCATCAAATCCAGCCATATTCTTGCACTTCTCCCATTGCCTTCCATAAAGGGATGTGCCTTGTTCATTGCTGCATATTTAGATATGATTTCTTCAAGGGTGCTTTGTGGCATTACATTTATTTGTTGCAATGTGCTCTCTAAATGTTGGGCAAATACAAATCGATAATCCCCTTTCGATATATTTGTTTCTCTAATTTGGCCAGAAAACTCATACAATCCCCCAAATAAATAAGCGTGTATTTGTTGTAAACCTTTGGTATTGCCTACCTCAAATTCGTTGATCAAATTACTCTCGAAAAGGGTATATGCTTTCTTCTTGCTTTGCCCGTCTATACTTGTGTCGCTGTATAGAAACCAATCTAAAAACTTCATGGCTCTATTGTTGGGAACACTTTTGGCAAGCGCTCTAACACCTTCGCTGTCCAGCATATCGGCCAAACGCCGTTTACCATCTGGTGCCAGAAATTTGAACTGGGTAGTGACACTAACCACTTCACTGTTTTCTTTCTTCAATTTAGCCTTTAGGTATTTCCAATAGTTACGAATTTTAGCGTAATCGCTTTCATCGTTTAAAACGCCTACAATATCCAATACCGAAAACCACCACTTGGCATTATTATCATCCCAAAGTGCCCGCACTTCACGGTCCTTAAAACAGCGGATTGATATTTTCACTTGACTATTCATTCATCTTTTCTCTTTGCTCTATTGCCCTGATATAACATGTAAGCACTGCTGATGCAGGGACTTTTCGGCAGTATGAAAAAGCTGTTTTCGCAAGCTTTAAAAGGTCAATATTTCCAAGGTATGCATTTATCATACATCACTCATCACATATAACTCATCAAATATAACTCATCCCAACTACTGGTGGGTCAATCCCGAATTAACGGGACAGGTTTTCCCGGAATAGGGGTCAACATGCTCCAGAATATACACATTGCGAAGTTTTGGTTTGAGGGTCGGCTGCTGCGGCTTGCCGATTTGTGTGGTTGTGAAGCAGTGGCTTATAGTATTGTTTAATCTTCATTCGTTGACGGGCGAGGTGGAAAAAATTCCTTTTTACTCATCTTTTTTCTTTGTAGGGTTATCAATGTCCAACACTTTTTTGGCACTTAATGGGCTCACTACTTTTTTCCCTGTTTTAGATTCCAATTCTTTCAATGCCACTTTAGCAACATTACCGCCTTGTTTGGCTACTTTTTTACTTTCTTCAAAATCTTTTGGGTTTGTTGCTTGCGAAATATCCTTGGTTGATGCTTCGGCAAGCATATTCAATATCAACTCTGTATTAGTCATATTATCTCGTAGGTTTTCCTTTTTTAAGCCTTTAAAAACCTTGTATTCTTTGGTAGTTTTACCTGCCCACGCTTTGGTAATAATATCAGTAAGCGTTGCAAATAGTTCTCCTTCTTTAAGCCCTCGGTTTTTCCATTCATCTGTTAGTTCTTTGCGGATTTCTATACTTTTCAGTCGTTGGTTTATCCAATTTTCAGAATACCCTAATTTGAGATATTGCTCTAATGCCCTGTCAATACTCAATTCCGGGTCTTGCATTTCATCCAATCGGTCACTGGCTACTTGTGCCAACCAAAGTTTAAATGGCTCTGCCTTCGGCGATGGAATAGATTGTATCAGTCGGAAAAGCTGCTCGGTATCAGCTACATCGGTCATTCGCATTTTGCCATCGTCAGCTGCCATTTTCAACTGGTTACAATTTGTAACCGTTTCATTTCCCTCTTTTACAAGTCTGTGTTTCAATACTTTCCAGTAATTTCTTGCACCCTGATAATTTATCTGCTCTGTTAGAATGGCAATTACATCAATAACAGAAAAATACCATCTTGCTTCATCTACACTCCAAAGCGTTCTTACTTTCTGCTCCTCAAATATTTTAATTTCATTTTGCTTTTCCATAATGTTCTAATTTTGAATCCTGTTTTTCAACCTGCGACACTTCTTCACGGTTTCATTGCCTTCGCCTTTTAGCCGCTGTTTTAGCTTACGCTAGTAGGTACTGGCATCAACACAAACTGTTAATACCGCTATTACAGCTACTAAAGATACATACCACTTTTCTTGCGCGGTATCCCAAACAGTTGTATTTGATTTTCTTCAAATAATTGTATGGACGCTCTTTTACTCATAATTTATTTGAATTACTCTTTTTTGGGCTTTAAGTAAATCCTTTTGCGTACCAAACCATCGAATTGAATGGGGTGAATTGTGACGAATTCGGCATAATTAAACAGAAATCAAAAACCTGGCAATCAAATCGAAATCACATCAGCCCATAACGTTTTGAGCGATAAAAATAGGTGGAGTTGATTCCACCTGAAAACCGGCATGTTTAAGTGCAAACTAAAAACTCTGAACCAACTCCACATGAATATTACACTATTTGCCCAAATTCTGTAAAGAATCGACCGTAATTCTTTTAATTACCTTGTCCATGAGCACCAATCGGATAAGCATTGCAAGGGTAATCATGCATTGCCTCTTCCAGTAACCATGCTTTTTTTCGGGACTTTTTTTGTTTCCTACAGCCCATCGGTTAGAGGTTTCTTAACCGGTACCATACAAAATCACGCAAATTTTGAAGCTGGAGATTTAAGGTTAAGCAATCCCCGATCTCCGATGAAGCGATGAAGGAAAATAGCAAATATGTCGAAGTCATGGCCCAATTGGCCAAAGCCAAAGGTGTCACGACAGCACAGATTGCCTTGTCCTGGATACTATCCCAAAATGATGAGATTGTCGCTATCCCAGGCACCAGAAAAATTCATCGGCTTGAAGAAAATTTGGGCGCTTACCAGGTTGAACTTTCCAAGGCGGATTTAGAACTGATTGAGGCTTCGGCGCCTAAGGTGACGGTGGGGGGGAGGTATTGATGGGGGATTGCTGATCGAGAATTATTGGGGCAGGCTATCCCGAAATAGGGGTCAACATGACCGGAATTTACAAGAAGAATAAATATAACTACTTGAATGCAACTTTTGGTAAATGTAGAGACGCGATTTATCGCGTCTCCTTTCAACCAAAATCGTCTCCTTTCAACCAAATGTGTTTCCTTTCAACCAAATGCCTTTCCTTTCAACCAAATGCCTTTCCTTTCAACCAAATGCCTTTCCTTTCAACCAAATGCCTTTCCTTTCAACCAAATGCCTTTCCTTTCAACCAAATGTGTTTCCTTTCAACCAAATGTGTTTCCTTTCAACCAAATGCCTTTCCTTTCAACCAAATGTGTTTCCTTTCAACCAAATGCCTTTCCTTTCAAGCAAATGCATTTCCTTTCAACCAAATGCGTTTCCACCCTACACCAGTTCCAAAATGTCATGGATTTACTGTCGGAATGAATGTTTAATAATAGAACTCATCCTCATTCCAATTGTTTGGATTATCTTCTATATAAGATTGTACTTGATGAAAAGATTCTTCATTTTGAATTATAATATCATAATATCTTGATTGCCATGCAAAATCAGGCTCAAATTTTCGTATTTCAAATGTGCAGCGCCCTTTATACCATCTAAGTACCTGGGCTATGTTTTCATTTAACATTGGATTATTGAATGTTGAAAAACCACCTGATA
>JBDSUZ010000114.1:0-7168 GCA_039927395.1 Saprospiraceae bacterium
GCTTATAGATAGAAAAATACTGGTATATGAATTTTGACAAATTTTGTGCTATTTGTTAAAGGCAAGAAATGGCTCGATAGAAGGATCGAATTAGCAATCCTTTTAAATGTCACCTGTGGGCAACAAAGAAGGATTTCGTAAAAGCGAAATTTTGTTTGTGACGGATTACTCGTCGATATTGTCCAATTTCAATCGGTCGATACCAAATTGATCAAATTCAGCTTCGTATTTTGAGCTCAGTGGAAACTCCGCAGCCAATCTTTCGTCAAGATCGACATGTTGTAGTTCTTCTTCGCCAAATTGCTCGCCAAGATCTCTCTCTACAAGGCGGGTGATCAACTCGTCCCAGAAGGTGACTTCATCGTATTCTTCGACCATTTCCATGTATTCCTCTTCGAAATCCAAGGTCGGTGCAAATCCTTCTATTTCCTCATCATATTCGACAAGTTCCTGTGCGTTGAATTCTGCAGCAAAGGTGGAAACATGCTGGATCAATTCATCGTATTGTTCGATGATTGTTTCCCTGTGGCTATTGACCATCCACTCACCCAGATGAAGCAGTGTGAGTAAGTCTTGGTATTGTTCGTCGCTTAGACTAAGATGTTTGGTGGACATATTTTATTTTTTGGCGTTTTGTAAGCTATGATTTTGCGAAATGGAGTATTCCATTTTCGATGATGTTGCAGCAGATATCCATTTGTTGTTCGGTGATCACGAGGGGAGGAGCAAATCGTATGATATTACCATGTGTCGGTTTTGCTAGTAGTCCATTTTGTGCCAAATGAAGGCAAATGTTCCAAGCAGTCTGACTTTCCTCATCATCATTGATCACCACTGCATTCAAGAGGCCCTTGCCGCGAACAATCTGTACGAGATCAGTTTTGCTTTTTAGCATTTCCATCCTTTCTCTGAACATATTGCCGAGTTGAATGGCATTGTCGATTAGTGATTCATCCTCTATGACTTGCAAGGCGGCAGTTGCGACAGCACAAGCCAATGGATTTCCTCCAAATGTTGATCCGTGTTGACCCGGATGTATTGTCAGCATGATTTCATGACTGGTCAGTACCGCAGATACAGGTAGTACTCCACCTGAAAGTGCTTTGCCTAGTATCAAGATATCTGGTTTTACAGATTCATGATCACAGGCCAATAAAGCGCCCGTACGGCCAATTCCTGTTTGTACTTCATCAGCTATAAATAGCACATTATTTTCAACACATAGTGCTTTGGCTTTAGAGAGATAGCCATCATCAGGAACTACAACTCCAGCTTCCCCTTGTATTGGCTCTATCATAAAGCCGGCCACATGCGGATCCTTCAATGCTTCAGCAAGTGCTTCCAAATCATTGTATGGTATCACGACATATCCTGGCATAAATGGACCAAAGCCTTTGGTGCTTTCAGGATCTGTAGAGGAGGAAATGGCAGCCATTGTACGGCCCCAGAAATTGCCAGCAGCAAAAATGATCTTGGCTTGGTTTACAGGGATACCTTTTAATTCATATCCCCAGCGGCGACAGAGTTTGATAGCAGTTTCACCTCCTTCAACTCCGGTGTTCATTGGCAATACACGATCGTAGCCAAAGAATTCAGTGATGAATTGTTCGTATGGGCCCAATTTGTCATTGTAAAATGCCCTTGAAGTCAATGTCAAGTTTTGCGCTTGATCTATCAGAGCTTGGATTATCTTAGGATGACAATGTCCCTGGTTGACCGCAGAATATGCTGATAGGAAATCAAAATAGCCTTTACCGTCGACATCCCATACTTTGACACCGCTTCCTTTTTGCAGTACAATAGGCAGTGGGTGGTAATTGTGAGCACCGTAGCGGTTTTCCAATTCCATCATTTCTTTGGCAGAACTAAGGCTTAATGAGATCATATTATGAATTTGAATAACAGTACAAAGATAAGGGGAATAAAAGTAAGAATCAGGATATAGACCGAAGCTCATCGTGAATGGCTAGTACTTGCGGAATCAGCAGATGTTGCGAATCATTGTTAATTACATAATCTGCGTAGCGCAATTTTTCCTCCTCAGTAAGCTGATTCCTCATTCTGGTTTTGATAGATTCGGAAGTCAAACCATCCCTTTGCGTCACTCTTAACAATCTTATTTCCTCTGGTGCAGTTACCAATATCAATTTATCCAACTGCAGATAGCTCTTCGCTTCGATAAGCAAGGCAGCTTCCTTTATGACATATTTTTCGTGTTTGTGAGCAGTTGCCCAATCTTCAAAATCTAGCGCCACTGCAGGATGGACAAAGCTTTTTAGCAGTTCAAGTTTTGATTTGTCATTAAAAACTAGGCCACTTATGTAGCTACGATTCAATTGGCCTTCGCCATCGTAGGCAGAATCTCCAAATGCCCCAACAATTTGATTCTTGAGCATATCATTTTCAATCATCAAGTATTTAGCCCGCTCATCTGCATTATATATAGGTACTCCCAGAAGCTCAAACAAATGGCAAACAGTTGTTTTGCCTGATCCAATACCACCTGTTATTCCAACTTTCAACATAATTATTCTTTGATGCGAATTACCAGATGCGCAATTTCTTCCTTGTTTGTTGCTTCGTCAAGAGTAATACGTCCAACGATTGCTTTTAGTTTCATCACAAAGGATTGTATCGCATCGATTGGCAAGCTGATAGTAAGTTTTATGTTATCGGCGAATGCCTCATCATTGCGCTCCCCTTCAGATTGATGTATCAGGTGATTGACGTCGCCAGCAAATTCATATGGGAATTCAATCTCAAGCTCCTGCTTGATTGACTTAGTTATGATTTCAGCCTCCAACAAGGTTTTATGAGCACATTCTCTATAAGCTTGAATTAACCCTCCTGTACCGAGTTTTGTCCCCCCAAAATATCTGACGACTACAATCAGGACTTCTGTCAATTGAAAACTATCGATTTGTCCCAATATTGGCTTTCCTGCTGTCCCTGAAGGTTCTCCATCATCTTGGGCTCGATATTCCTGACGATCAAAGCCCAATCTCCAGGCGTAGCAATGATGATTTGCTTTAGGATGCAATTTTCGGAGTTGCTCAAGCTCTGCCTTGATCTGTTCCCCACTAGTTACTGGAAATGCAAAACCAAGAAACTTGCTAGCTTTCTCCCTTGTTTCCGACTGAGCAGGCGACGCCAATGTTAGATAGGATGTGATATTTGCAGTTTTCATGCTAGCAGTGACACACAAACAATTGAAATTACGGCAAATACGATACCCCAACTCTTTTTCCTGTTCAGCGATTCGCTAAATAGCAGAATTCCAACAAGAAGCGTACAAAGAAGCGTCGAAATATTATAAAGTGGTATAACAACTGAGCCTTCAGCAAATGCTGCTAGACCCTTGAGAAGCCAATAGATGGAATAGAAATTGGGGACACCAAGAATTATCCCCGCTAAGATATTGCGCCTGCTTACGGTTCCCAGTTTGAGCCTCTTGCCAAAAGCCAGCCAAAAGCAAATGCCGACCAAAGCCGCCATGAGGAATAGAAAACTACTGAAGGCAAGGTCATCAGTACTTACGATGCCTTTTTTCTTAAGAAAGAAAAATATAGAATCAATCACTCCATTGATGATGAAAGTTCCCAATGGAAACATCCAAAATTTGAACTCAGGAAGCTTAATTTTTGTGCCAAAGCCAATGTTATTGACCAGTAAAGTGGCCGGCACGGCAGCGATCAGTCCGACAATTTTCCAAGGCCCCATTGACTCTCTAAAGTATAGATAGGCAAATATTACTGACAAGAACATCGACATCTTTTGGATCACAGATGTAACACCAATACCTGATATCTGGACTGTATTGGCATTACAATTGAAGCCAGTGATGAATACAAAGCCCAATATTATACCGTAGGGAAACCATCCATGATCAGCAAGTCCGGCATGTATTGGGATGCAGCCTTCGAGGATCCAAGCCGTAAATACGCAAGTCAGGTAGTTAAATACAATCGCTGGAAATGTGTCTATTCCGTATTTCGGAAATAGCTTAAAACAGACTGAGAGGAAGATGCTACAGAGGACGGACAATGCCAAATAGATCATATTGCAAAGGTACCTATACAAACTGTGACCATTCATTACCTTTGAGCAAAAATAATTTTGAAAAAGACTTTGAGCCAATACGATGAGATAGTCAAGCGATGCAAAAACCTGTTCCTCAAGAAGAATACAGACTATGGTACTGCATGGACTATTTTACGCCCTTCGTCAGTTACTGACCAATGTTTGATCAAGGCTGCAAGAATCCGAAGTATTCAAGAGAGAGAGATCAATGTAGTAGGTGATTCAGTCGAAGACGAATTTGTTGGGATTATCAACTACTCCATTATCGCATTGATCCAATTGAATGAAGCTATCAACAATCGCGAGGATATTCCAACTGATGAGCTGTCAATGATGTACGATAGGCAGATCAATCAAACCAAGGAATTGATGGTCGCTAAAAACTCCGACTACGGTGAAGTTTGGCGTGAGATGCGTGTATCCTCGATAACTGACATGATTTTGCAAAAAATCAGGAGAATTCGCCAAATCGAAAACCAATCCGGTAAAACACTTGTCTCTGAAGGTATCGACGCCAATTACAGCGACATGATCAATTATGCTATTTTTGCGTTGATATTACTTTCAGAACAAATTTGACCAGATGACTTTAGGAACCATGTTGATGATGATAGCTGCAGTTGCTATCGCACTTACTTTACTCACAGGATTTGTCCTCAAAGCCAAAAAAAGTTGGTTGATGACATTTCTCCAGCATTTCTGTGGATCGCTCTTTATTTGGTCAGGATATGTCAAAGCAGTCGACCCGATGGGCACTGCCATTAAGATGGAGCAATATTTTGCAGAATTCGAACAAACGGCATCTGACTCTTTTCTTACTTTCCTGGCTCCCGTGTTTCCATTTTTATCTAGTCATAGCCTAGCTTTCTCATTATTTATCATCCTTTTTGAGATCATTTTGGGTCTATTTGTGGTATTGGGCATCAAGCCAAAATTCTCCGCTTGGTCTTTCATGATTCTAGTGGTATTCTTTACAGTTCTCACTGGATATACTTATCTCACCGGATATGTTCCTTCAGGTGTCAATTTCTTTGATTTTGGCCAATGGGCTGACTACAAGAGCACCAACATGAAGGTGACAGACTGTGGTTGCTTTGGTGATTTTATCAAACTTGAGCCCAAAGTGTCCTTCTTCAAAGACTTGTTCTTGCTGATTCCAGCCTTCTACTTCTTATTGCGCCGTCGTGAGATGCATCAGTTGTTTACGCCAATGATTCGCAATGTGATTGCCGCATTTGTTTTCATTGCTCTATGCTTGTTTACTTATCGCAATACTGTTATGGATGAGCCAATTCAAGATTTTAGGCCATTCAAGGCTGGTGTCAATATCAGAGAAGTTAAGGCGAAGGAAGAGGAGGCAGAAAATGCCGTTAAGATCATAGCATACAAACTCACAGATAAAAAGACTGGTAAGGTTATCGAAGTGCCCTTTGACCAATTCCTAAAGGAAATAGCAAAATATCCTTCTGAACAATATGATTTTGATCAAATCAAGACGGAACCAGCAATCAAGAAAACCAAAATCTCTGAATTTGCGATCTACGATACGGATGGAAATGAGTTTACAGAAGACCTGCTCAATGCACAAAAACCCATTTTCTTGATCATTGTTCCAAAATTATATGGCTCGACAAGTTCCGAAAATACTGTCGTGCAGGATACCGTTTGGACGATTGATTCGACCAAAACCGACGCTGATGGGCAATTCCAAAAGTCAGTGGTTGCCATCAACAAGGTGACGCAGGACCAGAAAGTGATTGTTTGGGATCCGCAGTTTGTGGATATTTTTGGCAAAACGATTAACCCATTTGTCGAAGACGCTGAGAAAGGTGGAGTCAAAACTCTGGCCGTTGTTGCTGGGGCAAATAAATCGGACATCGAAGATTTTCGCCATACAGCGCAGGCAAGTTATCCATTCTTCACAGCTGATGATGTGCTTTTGAAAACCATCATGAGGTCCAATCCTGGTGTTGTATTGATCCAAAATGGCAAAATAATTCAGAAATGGCATTTTCGCAAATTGCCGACTTTCGCTGAGGTAAACAAAGAATACTTAGGCAAATAGCCTCATTTGACTACTGAGAAATCGCTGAATTGAAGCTTGAAATATAGGTTCCAACTGTCGATTCTCTTGGCATATGTAATTTCTTTGTAATTCAAAGGTATTTTTCCTTTCTTTGTGGGAAGAATCAGGGACATGTTCTCATTCTAAAGAAGTCGTTTGAATGTTAAGCCGTAGGAATATCCGCATCAAGATTCTTCAGGTGTTATTTTCCCAAAGTCTCGACCCCGAAGTCGCAGACAAGGATGTAATGGAGCGCTATCGCAGTTCAGTACAATTGTCCTACGAACTATACCTTTTCAATTTATATCTACTAGTTCAGGTTGCCAATCAGGCATCAAAAGACGCTGCACGTCGAAAGGCAAAGTATGTATCAGTGCAAGAAGATAAACTATTTTCTGCAAAGCTACTTGATAATCCCTGTACGGATTCCCTTGTAAATAATAACGGCCTCAAAGCCGTTTTTAAGTTTTATGGCTTCGAGCAAAAAGTCGATGAGGATTTTGCCGCCAAGCTTTACAAGGGCTTTGCACAGGATGTGGACTACGTCAATTACGTACTTTTGCCCTCAGAAAATGAACAGCATATCGAAATGCTTCTCAAGCTCTATAAGCATATGATCAAAGATGAGTACTGCACTGAAGTACTTGATGATCATTTCAATACTTGGGAGGATGATGAGTCCTTAGTGGTTGGAGTCATGAAAAAGACTATCAAATCATTGCCTGTTGGTCCACATTTCTATGATGAATATAAGCCGGAGCCTGAAGCTACGATCGAATTTGGGGAAGGAATGTTGCGCTGGATACTTGATAACAAGCAGAATCTATTAGAGATCATTAAGCCAACTCTGGAAAATTGGGATGCTGATAGAGTGGCGATTATCGATATGAATCTGATCAAAATGGCCGTCTGCGAGTTCCTAACATGCCCTAGCATTCCCACAAAAGCCACACTCAACGAGTACGTCGAAATATCAAAGCAATATAGCACCGATAAGAGTAAAGAGTTCATCAATGGTGTGCT
>JBDSUZ010000115.1:0-6678 GCA_039927395.1 Saprospiraceae bacterium
ATCCCTCGCGGTTGCCCCTTTGAAAACGAACCAATATCTATATCAAACCAATCGTCATTTTTGACAGTTAGATTATCGGTAGTCTTTTGATCATCATAAGCATTGGGTAAACTAGGATTATTCTCCAAACACGAATCTGGTTTTTCAACAGGGACAACCGCAAGGGATTGCCCCTCCAATGGTTTGCTTTAAGGCTGATCAAAAGTCCCGCTTATAAAACTGTTGTGGCTTCTGTTTGTGATTAATTGTAGCGGCAAGGCATGCCTTACCGCTAAATATTGAACCCCGATGTGCTCTTTCCAACTACACAAACATTTGACATAGGCTTATGACCTGACATGGCGTAAGGTCAGGGGGCGTTCGTACCGTGGGCGTTGCCCACCGCTAATGCTCCACGCTCTTTCACTGCTAATAAGAATGCTCGATCTGAACAAGCATCCTGCTGATACGAGGGTAAGGATAAGCCTTACCCGTGCCTCTTTTCATCACAATTAAACTTCAAGTTGGGGATCATTTTCAAGATCCGTCTTTCTGGGATTTTACTCCATAAACTTCCCAAACATCCGATACTTCCTAAACATCCGTAACTTCCTAAACTTTTGATCTCTTTGAAGGACTTGAAGGACAAGAAGGACTCGAATTTGTCTGTTTCCTTAAGCCATAAGTCTTAGGCCATAGGCCATTCATGTTTTCTTCACACTACTCTACCACCATAATTTACGTTTAGTTTAACATTTCGTCAATTAATTGACAATCAATACATTAGGTGTTGTCAACGGACCAAAGCAACCCTAACATCATCCTTCCGAGCTAAAAGGCAATATTAGTTTGTGTAAGACCGCCAAATAGCGATACTTTCGCAGAGGCGAATTCTGTTCGCTGCTTTGCAAAATTCTCTACCCATGCGCAAAACTTGGCCAGCAGCCACTTTTACAGATCTGTATGTCGCGCAGCTACCCCTGTGCATTTTCCAGCGCGAATCTTACACCGCATACGATTTAGGGACTTCAACTAAATTTACTTCAGTACCTATATTACAAAACTACACTGAACTAATAGGATGGTGTAATTGAGCTCCGCCCAACACTAGCCTATCTCTGGTACGCTATTTGTGACTCTGCTAATTGCCCTTACCCAAGCTCCTTTATATGAAACAAATTTACATAATCTTCCTCCTGCTTATTTCGACCGGATATTTTCTGTCTTGTGTACATAATATCGAGTCAGATCTTGATATCGCATTGGAGCAAAGCTTAATTAGCAACTCATCTACAGGCTCATTAGATCATTTCATATTACCGGCAAGTGATGACTACGCCTCCTTGCCAAATCAAGACCCAAAGAATCCAGTGACCGAAGCAAAGGTCGAACTTGGTAAGATGTTGTTTTTTGAAACAGGATTGGGATTAGAAAATAAATACCCATCATCAAAAATTAGTTACTCCTGCGGTAGCTGCCATGTTCCAGCCAGAAGCTTTACTGCCGGTAGGTTCCAAGGCATAGCTGATGGAGCTGTGGGATTTGGGCAAACAGGTGAAGGACGTACCAAGAGCCCATACTACCAGGGCGACGAAGTGGATGCACAAGGTGCCAGACCTCTTCCAGTCATAAACCTTACCTATGTCACAAATGCCCTTTGGGCAGGTACTTTCGGCTCATTTGATGCTAATGCAGGTACAGAGTCTGTTTGGCATCAGGATACGCTAGTCGAAATCAACTTTGAAGGATTGCAAGGATTGGAGGCAAATAACATTAGAGCATTAGCAGTCCATCGTCAGGTCGTAAACAAGACCGTGACAGATTATTTGGGCTATACTGCGATGTTCGATGTTGCATTTCCGAAAATTCCTGCGAGCGAAAGATATTCACGCAAAACTGCCGCATTTGCAATTGCTGCCTATTTCCGTACAATTCTGACAAATCAGGCACCATTTCAGAGCTGGCTTAAAGGCAATAGAGCGGCCATGACCGAGCAGCAGAAATCAGGCGCGCTATTATTCTTTGGCAAAGCTGGTTGCGTAAGATGCCATAGCAGCCCTTCGTTAAATAGTTCTCCTCACAAGTTCTTTTCGGTAGGTGTCAATGACTTGTATCAAAGTGGCTACGAAATCTTCCGCAATTCCGCGACCGACAAGCGCAATTTGGGCCGTGGTGGCTTTACAGGCTTACCAGAAGATATGCACAAGTTCAAAGTACCGCAGCTCTATAATATGAAAAACATTGGATTTTACTTCCATGGAGCAAGCAAAACGACCTTAAGAGATGTTGTCGACTATTTCAATGCAGGAGTACCCGAAAACCAAGAAATCCCAGCGAAACAAATAGCTCCGCAATTTCGACCTCTGGGATTGTCTGAGCTTGAAGTGGATGACTTAGTTGATTTCCTGGAAAATGGTCTTTTCGATCCCAACATGACTCGCTACGCACCTAGCAAGACCAGATCAGGCTTTTGCTTCCCTAATAATGACTCGCTTTCCCGCGCTCAAATGGGATGCTTCTAAAAGCGTAGAGAATACAAGTAAAAAGAGGCCCGATGGATATCCGTCAGGCCTCTTTTTATTTTGCCTTATGATCGGATACAATTTTTCTTAATTCCTTTGCATCTATAAGATCTTGTTCTCTTCCTGAAGACTCCTTATTTCGGATGAGATCATGAAGCCCAATATATTGAATCAACATACCATCCTCGATTACTTGCTGCTTATTCTTCAAAGCATCTTCAAATGAAAGACCGTCAATACTGCTTAATAGATCAATTCTAATCGGCGGAAGTCCAATCTGAGTGACATATCCAGGGCTGAGGAAATCTGATTCCACAAGACCCAAAGATTTCATTCCAAAATCGGCAATTGTTTGTACCAATTTCTTGGCATTTTGGTTTGAAATATTTATCCAGATATCTAAATCACCGGTATGACGTGGCTTTCCATGTAAGGCGAGTGCATATCCACCAACTACCAAATACTCGACCTCATTGGTGTTGAGCAATTGAATAAAGTCGCTAAAATCTTTGTCTAAAATCACGCCTTAAGATTTATCCTTCTGACAATTGTTTTGTCCATTCGCTCATTGTCTTTCAACGACTGTGTCACAATGAAGGCTAATGCTCTTAAACGCTCAACTGGAGATACTGATAACCAGTATTCCAAATCATGTTCTTTTTCATCAAATTCCTTCATTGCCCGACGAACCATTACTGGTACTATTCGACGTGCATGCTCTTCAGGCAAATTCAAGGGCTTGAGATTAATAGGCTTGCGCTCTATCCTAACCAACTCATTTTCAAAAGCAATTTTGCTCTTGCTGAGATAATTATTCAAAGTATTGTAATTAAACTGGGGATAACTAAGACACAAGTTCTTGAGGTTAGAAAAGAGCTCAATACGATTTCCCCCTTTCTCTTTCCAGCTAAGGACGACGGCACGTTTTGCACTTACTGCTCTAGTTGACATAATGCAATATAACCAATATTGTGCAATTGTTAGTCAAACTACTATTAAATCGCGCAATAAAGTTTAGATTCTAGCCGATCTTGTATTCTTTAAACCCGCTGTGCAAAAACTCCTCAAATGCTGGATGTATGCGAACAAAAGCCAGCATATCGTGGGTCAAAATACTTTCAGTGCCCTGTAACTTGTTTTCAATGGCCTTCTTGATTTGCTCGAAAGCCATTGTGGCATTCTCGCTTAGGGAATATGCACAAGCAAGATAAAAATTGATTTCAGGGTCAACCGGGTCTATATCGAGCGCTATCTTAAGATCCTTGATGGCCTCTTTAATCTCATATTTATTGAGACAAACGATTCCCTTGTCTTTAGCGGCATTCTGAGGCTTGGAAGGCGCAAAGCCATATTTTACCGGGATATCAGCTTGCACAATCTCTCCATTCTTCCTCAAATCCAAAAAGACGCTAAGTTCATCGCTAACTTTAGAACTGAGAACATAGCGAACTTCTTCCCCATTTTCAACAACAGTGAAGGGATGATGAGCACCCATGATAGACGATTTCTTTGATACGATCTTCCCATGAACGATCACTGTTTCTTCACCCAGCCAATTGTTATGAAATTCTATTATGGTATCACCAGACACCACTTTTTTGTACTGCATAACTTTGAATTCTCGTAGTAATTAGATTTGACGCTCAAGTTACTACAAGTCTCCAAAATTCAACTCATTTAAGAGCATTGCTTATTGAAGACAGGGTTGATCGCCCATACCTACAAGCAGTTCCTCGCAGGAAGAATAAGTAAATGAGAATCTCATGCCGATGGTAACATTTGCCTGCAAGACACCTGCAGAGGTCGCTTGTGCCGACAGTCGAAAACGTATATCCGCAGGATGGTCAGCGTATACTGCAACGAGAATGGCAGATCTCAAACGATCGGCACCTTCTGCCTTCAACTGTTGAGTTAAGAATTGCTCTCCACTACTGCCTAGGTCTAACACGGCATTATCGAACATCGGAATGTTGTCAACTGCAAGATCGATCGCAGCTCCGGCAGCCGTATTATTAGGACTGCTATTAACTGAATAAGTCACATATTGCAAATCTAGATGGCCATCTGGGAACCCATCTTTCAACCCATCAAACAGTGTGCGAAAAGTCGAAGCAGCTATGACTATTTCCGCTTCGTCGTTAGGAATTAGAATGAATGCGGTTTCAAATGTTTTTGTCAAAGTCTTGGACACTTTGTATTTCTCCGTTAATTCCGACTTGCAATTGGTCAATATTAGTAGGAATGAAAAAAGGAGCGCTATAATTAAAGTTGATTTTAACATGATATCTGATTTGAATTAAAAATGAATTCCTACACCTGCAGAAGCGACCAAAGGCCTAGGGCCATTTACTTCCACGTTGAACTGTACAAAAGCAATTCGGATACCCGCGCCTAAGCCGAGTAGCAATGGATTCGCATTGCCAATCTTGTAGTCGATCATCTCACCTTGATATTCAAGTTGCAATTTGGTCAAGTTGGTTTTATATCCTACTAAGGCATAGTAATTTGCGATTTTTGTGGATTTGCCTATATGAGCTACAAAAAGGTGGTTTCTCACCTTGAGATAATTTTCAAAATCTACTTGGTTAAATGCATATCCAATGGAGAAATCCACTGGAGAATCCTTAAAATAACGGCTCAATTTGTGTTGCACTCCTAAGCCGAACATACGGATCTGCCCAACATCCTCTGCTGGCTCAAAAGCGAAAAATCGAATAGAAACTTCCGTTCCCAATATTCCTCCAACATTTACCTGCGGTATCGCATACCATAGAACTTGAGATCCCAGACCTCCGGGAAAAGTATAAGAAGTTCCATTGATGCCATTTACAGTCTTTGGAGTCGAACTGCCAAGAACTGTCGGAGCCTCAGTGGTCGTTGCCGGTTCAAATCCTGCAGGCGTTGTCCCCTCAAATGTTCTCAAATTGTCAGTGACAAAAGCAAAAGGAACAATAAGCTTGACATCAACAGTAATTTTTTCTGCCGCACCTGCTCCAGTGAATACCTGAGAGTGAAAAGTACTTGCGAGTACATCACTTAAGGGCTGAACAAATTTCTGCCCATTATCGCCTTTGTAATTGGCTAATACATCTTGTAAGCCCTGACTTCGGACACTGAACGGAAAAAACGCAATAATGAGGATTGCTAAAAAAGCTTTGCTTCTGATTGCAAGCATAATACTATTGTTAAATGATAAAATATGAGATCCAATAATCCCTAATTTAGGGAAAATACTTCAGAATGGCAATAGGACCCACTAACGAATTCTGCAAAATCGAGATAAAGTTTGCGAAATTATTTGCTCAAATATTGGCCAATTGACTTTTCAATCCTCGCCGACATCATTGATGCGTCAGCTTTTTCAAAGGCCTTTCCAGTTATGAATTCATATAGTTCGATATACCTATTGGACACCTGCCAAACAAAATCATCGGGCATAACCGGCATTGCCTGCCCTTCTTTGCCTTGAAATCCATGTGCGATAAGCCATTCCCTGACAAATTCCTTCGACAACTGTTTTTGATGCTCATTGGCCGCTTGTCGCTCTTCATAGCCGACTTTTTCAAAATACCGCGAACTGTCAGGCGTATGGATCTCATCAATCAACACAATCATACCACTCGCATCCTTTCCAAATTCATATTTGGTGTCAACCAATATCAGTTCCCTTTCTGCTGCCATTTCCTGTCCTCGCTTGTACAAGGCCCTAGTGTATACTTCAAGCTGCAGATATTCACTTTCCTCGACTATGCCTTGCTTTAGAATTTCTTCGCGGGAAATGTCCTCGTCATGCCCTTCAGTGGCCTTGGTGCTGGGTGTGATAATTGGAACTGGGAATGCGTCATTCTCTTTCATTCCTTCAGGCATTTCGACACCGCAAATCATTCGCTTACCTGATTTATATTCTCGCCAGGCATGACCAGCGAGGTATCCCCTTATCACCATTTCCACCTTATATGGAATGCAATTTATTCCAATAGCCACATTTGGATCTGGAGTAGCCTCCAACCAATTGGGTACAATATCGCTCGTGCTAGCAAGAAAATATGCAGCTATCTGATTGAGTACCTGGCCTTTGTATGGAATCGGTCGAGGTAGCACATGGTCAAATGCGGAAATGCGATCTGTCGCAATCATCGCCAAGCGATCACCTACTGCATATACGTCCCTAACCTTT
>JBDSUZ010000116.1:0-1906 GCA_039927395.1 Saprospiraceae bacterium
GATACCACAAGTGCCGCAGTGCTTGATACTTTAAAAAAATAGAAAAAAGCGGCCTTAGTGCCGCTTTTTTTTTGTCAGAGACAATGGAAAAGAACACACAAACACAAGCCAAAGCTGCTGGTCACAAACCTGGAGTGATGCAATATCTACTGCTGGTCTTGATATTGGTGATACTACCCGGCATCTCGTGGTTTTATCTAAAATATGGATTGGAATACCAAATAAAGGTGCGCTCTGAGCTGCACAATTACGGCAAAATTGAAGTATTTTCTTTCGATGGTTTTAATCAGGATTCGCTTACAGGTCGATTAACCTTGATCAATTTTGCAAAGCCTGAGTTTCATTCAACAGCAGCTGAAGGTCTTGCTATGTCAAAATTGCACCATCAATTTGATCAATCACCCGAAATTCGATTTGTAAGTGTAGTTCCCCTGGATTCTGATGTGGAGCTCAAGAATTGGTCAGATAAGAACAAGGCGAAGGATCCAAGCCAGTGGAAAGTGCTTGGGGCACAAGCTCAGCAGATTAGCGAATGGCAATCGAGACTGGCATCACAAGCTAAGGTTGCAGCCGATAACTCATCGCTATTATTTGTTGCCGATCCCAAAGGCGTGCTTAGGGAGGTGTACAATATGCTCAATGAGGAAGAAATTAAAAAATTGATTCAACATATCGCGATGCTCGCTCCGCGCGACTCGATCGTAGAAGTGGAAATGAAACCATACACTGAGAAATGATTCCAGATTTGCCGCAAGGCCCGGAAAATGTCCGGTTAGAGAAAAAAATGAACAGGATAGCAGTTGTGCTGTCTGTAGTGATACTGTTACTTGTAGTCATGATGAGGCGTATCAAATTCGACTTTGGCATTGACTTTAGTTTCCTCGCGCCATTTCATGCATCTCTCAATGCGCTCACGTCTATTGTACTGATATTTGCCTTGTACTTCATCCTGATTGGCAATATTCAGATGCACAAGCGCTGTATTTACTCAGCACTGTTACTTTCTGTGATGTTTCTCTTATCCTATGTTTTGTATCATTTCACAACGGTAGAAACAAAGTACTGCGGCGAAGGAGAGATCAGGTATTTGTATTTCTTCCTGCTTATATCCCATATTGTGTTGGCGGCGGGCATTTTGCCTTTCATCTTTTTCACATTTATCAGGGGATATACTGGCCAATATGATAGACACAGAAGGATAGCTCGATGGATCTGGCCACTTTGGTTTTACGTATCGATCACCGGCCCTATTTGCTACCTTATGTTGGCTCCATGCATGAAGCCATAATTAAATCTAGCGACATCGATCGTCAAATATCCTTACCTTTGTGTCATGTTAAATAGATCAACAGTCCGACTATTGGCGCTGAGCTGTTTGTTGCTAGTAGTCCAAGCATCAACCTTACTCGCTCAATGCCCGATGTGCAAGATCGCCGCAGAATCCAATCTAAAGCACGGCGGATCGGCGGGCAATGGGCTCAACTTCGGTATTCTCTACATGTTGGCGATCCCTTATCTTATGGTAGCTACGATGATCTTCATCTGGCGACGCAATCGCAAGAAACTAAAGGCTGCGCAGCTTTTGGATGATCATGGCGATTGGAAAGAACTGTAAGTAAATTGGAGGTCCTGCGCTCCTTGTTTGGAGAATAAAATTCGTCAGGCAGCAGCATCTCCATGCTGAGAAGACTTCGTCAGTGGTTTCAAACCCTGACGAAGTTGCAAATTATGACCTGACTAACAAGCATTAATTACCTCTTTGACAAGCTCGCTTCACTCCCAGCACTTGAAGAATCTGGAGAATGGGGAGTTATGGGAGAGTTGACATCTCCGAAGGACTCTTAAGATGATATTGATGATCATCGATTCAATCCTTCCATGATATAGAATCTTCGTCAGGCAGCAG
>JBDSUZ010000117.1:0-12001 GCA_039927395.1 Saprospiraceae bacterium
ATATAAGAAACTTGATCAAACAGCTCTTTTGAATACCTTTGCGGGATGAATCAATCAATGATTTGGGTCGATACGCATACGCATCTGTACAGCGATCAATTTGACACTGACCGGGCTGAGATCATTGCAGCTGCGCAAAATGCTGGAATCGCCAAGGCATTTCTGCCAGCGATAGATTCTGGTTCGCATACACAGATGCTGGACTTAGAAGAGGTTTATCCCCATTGGGCTCATGCAATGATGGGATTGCATCCTTGTTCTGTCAAGGAAGATTTCGAGGCAGAACTCGCCATTGTTCGCAATTATCTAGATCAGCGCCAATTTGTAGCCATCGGCGAGATTGGCATTGATCTATTTTGGGACAAGACATTCCTTGATCAGCAGGTCGCGGCATTTCTACTGCAAATAAAATGGGCCAAGGAACTCAATTTGCCGATCGTCATTCACTCACGCGATGCTACGGATCTGATCATCGACTTATTAGAGCGGGAAAATGACGAAAAGCTATTCGGCATATTTCATTGTTTTACCGGCGATCTCCGTCAAGCACAACAAATCATAGGACTGGGATTTCATCTCGGCATAGGTGGCGTGGCTACTTTCAAAAATGGCGGATTGGATGCTGTACTACCGCATATTGATCTAAAGCATATCGTCCTCGAAACGGATTCACCTTATCTGGCGCCAGTTCCTTACCGGGGCAAACGTAATGAGACATCCTATATTCCACTGATCGGCCAGCGGGTTGCTGAACTAAGCGGAAAAAGCGTGGAGGAAATTGCATCAATTACGACGGAGAATGCGGGGAGGGTGTTTGGGGGGTGTTAATTTGGTTCTACGATAAATGTATAACGGTTTCTCCAATATTCGGGCGGAGTATAAGTATTGTTTAGAGAATCAAGTAATGCCCAATTACAGTTATCATTTTGGTAATAGACCGGAAATATTCCAAATGTTTCACATTTCTGATTCAATTCTGTTTTGATTCCACCTGCAAAAGGCGTAAATGTAAATGCTCCTGTATCCCTCAAGATAATTCCTATCTCAGCCAGATATATACTATCGATAAAGACATATCGATACCCCAGGATATTCACATCGACAAGATCAAGCTGATCTGGATATCGCTCTCCATGAATTATAAAACTGTCAAACTTTTTGGCAGCTTTAACTGCATACACAGAATCACTAAAGTAATTGAAGTATTGGTAAACAGAAATCTGAGAAGCTATCTCATCAGAATTTATATCAAATCCTGTTGGGAAAATATTCTCCTGCGTGTAGGTGAAAAAATTGAGGGTGTCACCAACTCTGTAGGTCCTCTTTTCAGGATAAATGGCAAATACCATATCTTGAGGATAATTTACGGGTTTAGGATCACAATCAATGCAAGACTGTTGAAGCAAACTTAAAGTCAGAAATCCGATTATAACTTTAATGATTAAGAAATTCATAAAATGAAAGATTTATACGCACAATTTATGGGCAAACAATGAATGTATAACGATTCCTTCGTGAATCTGGTGTAGAACTGACATTGCTTAAAGAATCCAATAACATCCAGTTATTAATATCACCCTGATACTTTAATAAAAAAATTCCAAACTCTTCACACCTTTCATCGACATTAGTTTTTATACTGCCTGAACCTGGAATGAGCGTGTAAGCGCCTGTATCTTTTAAAATTATCCCAACTTCTGCCAAAAAAGTATGTCCCTCTGGTAAATAGCTAAAACCAATAATATTGACATCCTGCAAACTCACTGGGTTGGGGAACTCTTTTCCTCTTTTCATAAAAACTCCAAATTTTTTAGCAGCATCTGTAGCGTACACTGAATCACTAAAGTAGTCATGGAACTGACCGGCTGAAATTTGTGAAACCATTTCATCCGAATTTACGTCGAAACCTGCAGGAAAGATATCCTCATCTGTAGATGAGGAAAAACAAATTGTATCTCCAACATGATATTCTCTTCTTTCGGGATAGAAAGAAAACTCAAGCTCCGCAGGAATTTTTATTGGCCTGGGGTCACAATCGCTACAAGACTGAAACACCAAAAAAAAGATCAAAAAGATTAATATTTTATTAGCTATATCCATACCTTGTAAATAAAGTGTTCACCTGCGGTTGCTGGTTATTCGCATTTTGTTGCAATAACCTATTCCTGTATTGAATAGGGTCTACTACATCGTTGTTAAGTGCACCAAATATCTGGGTGATAGTATAACCTGCAACTTGGTCGTCGCTTGGGTTAGGGAATAATTCATTAACATTTGTATTATCCATCAAATCATGCATAATTCCTTTGGGTATCCATCTTATTTCATCACCTAGAAGATTCGGATTAAACCTTTCCATAGCCCTCAGGAAAGAACTTTCAGTAGCCGTTGAAGTATACAAAAATGCCTGATCTTGATATAGAACAGGACTACATTGAATTCCATAAGCAACATTAGCTACTGTGGGTCCCAAAAAATATGCCCAAGCTTCTACGATAGCAGCTCTGCCAGCACCATCTGCTGTTCCATCGCCATACCCATTATTCTCAATCGTATAATTAATTTCATCGATCCAATATAAATCGGTCACCTTACGCCAATGTATTGTAGGGGCAAGTTCATGATAAGTTAGTTGTTTTAGCTGATCTGAAAGCATATAATTAACACTTCTGGAAGATTCACTATTGCATCCTATCACAAAGTATTGAAAAAAGCCGATTGTCCATACTACCCGCTCTTCATCAAAACTCCACCAACTCATAATTCGTGCTTCGGCCCCCCTCCTGTTCCTGTCTCAAGATTCGTTTTTCTATTAGGTCTTTGATGTCTCTCAAGGCTGTATCAGGTGAACATTTGGCAATTTTAGCCCATTTTGAAGACCTCAATTTACCTTCAAAGCCACCTAGAAGTTTGTTGAGCATAATGCGTTGTCGATCATTTAGTGGTGTTGCTTCTTGAAATTTCCAAAACGATGCCTTTCGAAATATCTTGTGAAGTGTATTATCAGTTTCCAACAATGCATTTTTCAAACACTGCAAGGACCAATCTAACCATTCCGTTATGTCGCCATTGCTGTGTTGGACTTTTTGCAAAACTTCATAGTAACGCTTCCGTTCGACAAGAATTTGGCTGGACATGCTGTAGAACCTTTCAGGGCTAGCCTCAGCACGCGCAAGTAGCATATCTGAAATTGCTCGTGCAATCCTGCCATTTCCATCACCAAATGGATGAATGATAATAAACCAAAAATGAGCAATAGCAGCTTTCAACACAGGGTCCAAATTTTGATCAGCATTGACCCAGTCAAGGAACTTGCCCATTTCCAAATTCAACAAGGCTGGAGGAATGGCCTCATAGTGGATCTTTTCCTTGCCCATTCCTCCTGAAACGATCTGCATCTCACCACTGCGGTAAGAACCTACTTCGATTTGAAGCATCCCACTGTAACCTGTTGGAAAAAGTGCTGAATGCCAACCTAAAAGCCGTTGCTGAGTCAAAGGGTTCTGATAGTTTTGCGTGGCATCAAGCATCATTGCCACTACACCATCAATATGTTTGTCGATTGGAATAAATCCACCAAGATCAATCCCTAAATGCCTTGCAACAGATGATCGAACCTGCTCATAATTAAGGATTTCACCCTCAATTTGTGAGGATTTTACCACATCAAGCGTTACCGTGGACAATGCCGCTTCTTCTCTTGCTGAAAAACCAATAGCATTCATTTGACCAGCAATCCTACCTTGTAAATTGCGAACCTCACCAAATATGGAGCTTATAGCGGCATCACTATAAGTAAAACTGTTCCAATCTTTGTGTTGATAAATATATTTTGCCACAATTTGGAAATTGACTTGCGTCAAACATACGACATATTCACCGCATTTTTGCGGAGAATAAAGAAATTAATCTCCGCAAACTTGGGAATTGAAATAGTCACTGCACTCCTTTGCGTTCTCCCTTTTGCGCCAAATCATAAAATTTATGATACAACATAAGTAATGAATCATTGAAATACGTAGCATCCGCAATGGAACCTCTAGGCTTTTTCCTGAATCAAAAATTTTAAAGGGGAAAGCAATCACTACAATATCTTCAATAAACTACTTAGGTCCCAGCATCTTCTTAATCCTTGCGAATTCGTCAGGCATCTCAAGTTCCTTCCAATACTTCTTAATATACCTCGACCTATCGAAACTTACATTGTGTTTCTCATAGATCCAAATTGCTTCCTTATCTCCTATTACAAGTATTTTCGCTGAAAGTCGCAATCCATAAGAATACACTTGCTTAAAGGTCTCTTCCAAGTCCTTATTGTTTCTAATCCAAAACTTCACCTCAATTAGCATCGAGGCAATTTCATAATTCCGCTCCTTCGAAGTCAAGAACGCGTAGTCCGGGAAATTCCTTTCTCCGCGACCCATTCGCACGGATAGCTGCCTCTCCCAATCTTGTTCTGAATAACCTAGTTCTTTCAAAAATGGCTCGACTAAATTTAATTCCACATCTCGCTCCACATGCAAAGCTTGATTTAGTTCAAAATTAGGGCTATACAGTTGAGGTAGACCAATAGTTGAACCGCCATTTTTAACAATTAGCTCCTGAATTCGCCTGTAATCTTCATGATTCAAAAGATAGCCATTAACCCCTTGAAAATTCTTCCTCACTAAAGGATGTTTACTAAAATGTTCATCTACCTTCAATTCTTGCAGCGTAATCGGAGCTACTTTAATTCCCTTACTAATATAAATGCTACTGTAATAGTGAAAAAATGGATCAGCAATACCATCTTTAGTTGCTCTCCAAACAGAATGTATGAAACTACGAGGACTCAGACAATACATAATAATTATATCTCCAAACTTAGTATCAACATTTCCTTGCCAAAAAGAGGTGTTTCCTTCCTCATAATTGTCGAGAAATTTGAAATCATTGCCGCCCTTGTCCCCTCCCACCATCCATACTTGCGTAGCTTTGGGTAGTTCAGTCTCCCTCACCTGTGACTGTTCCACATAACTCGGTGCAAAATCATACAAAAATGCACAAAATTCAAATGCTGTCATTTCATTACGAAGCTGAAACTCATAAAAGGATTGGCAAAGCTTCCAATAATACAACAGCCTTTCTTCTCGATTACGCTTCAAGGGTACAACTGGCAGTTCAAGCCCAAAACTATCCGCAATTTGCGTCAGCAGCTGGAATCGCAATCTAAAAAAGTACGGCTTAAAATAGTCTGGAAAGCTGTAAAAAAGCCATGTAGAAATTATCGGAACTAGATGAAGAAAATCAACTTCATCGGGCCTAAATTCTTCAATTTCTTCGCCAAATTTCACTGTAAAACCATCGCTTACAATCTCTTTAAATATTTGTTGGGCACCTTCGATGGTCAAATCACTGGGAATAATTGGACTTGCAGCAAAATCTACTAGGTTATCAATGAAGTCAGCTGAATCATTAGCGTCAAGATGGTATTCACTCATAAACCGACTTAACAAATCAACAGTCTTAGCGTTTGCAAAAAGGCCAACCGCCTTTTTACCTCCCTCTGTCTCCAAATAATTCTTCCAAAGAAATTTATTCAGTATCATATCAAAATGCTTTATCAATTTTCTACACAGCTACTCGTTCGTCAACATCCACCTGCAAATCATAAACTAGTCTCCATAATCATTTCTGGTCCGACATTTTCCAATACAATATCGTTGCAAAATAGCCAGCAATACCGGTGAAGATCAGAATTGTGTAGCTTAGATTATTTAAGAGGATCTTATATGCACCCCCAGCACCGCTGTATAGCCCTGGTATAGACCATGGAAAATATGAGCCGTAACCCACTGCCGCAATTACCTGTGCAAAAACCAAAGTCAACGCTACAAATGCAAGAGGGGCAAGATATCCTCGGCCATAGAGCGCAAAGAAAGCGATTGGAATTCCGATAATAATTGTCAATACCGTGGTTATAAAATAGTCACTTAAAAATGGAAATAAAAAACTCATGCTCATTGTTGGCAATTGCAAAATGCTGCCCAATAGTAATGCAATCAATAAGTTTGATAACACAAGCATAAAACACCAAATGACGTACAATAGAAACTTGGCATTTAGAATCTTGGTTCTGGATATTGGCAAAGCCAACAAATCTGTAGCTGTTCTGTCGGAATACTCCCGGCCAAATATCCAGCTAGCTACAAAACCAAATAGCAAAACTCCTCCTACGCCAATTGTTTGAGTCAATATGCCCAAATAGGAGTTCCAATTTGCTTCAAAGTTCATTGCTTTTGCCTTCATGGCAAGGCCCCCAGCTTTTGACATTGCTTCTGGGTCTTGAACAATAAGAATGAACACTGCACCCATAATGGGCCCTAAGCCAAAAGCAACAAAAGTCGCCCACAGTATTTTGGAGTACTTTACTTTCAAAATTTCAACTTGCAATGCCTGTAACTGCTGCCTCATTGATTGCTTTCTTTTATAGTTCTTAGGAAATACATTTCAAGATCTTCGGCAAATAGATAGATCTGTTTTGGTGGAAGGCCATTTTCGGTCAATAGTTTTGAAATAAGTTCCGGGTACTTGAGTGCTTCAGCACCTGCTATTTCAATTTCGTTGCCAACTGTCTTCTTTGCGGAATAATTAGCGGCTAGTAAACAATGCAAAGCTTTTTCATTGTCTGTGGTTTGCAGCAATATCTTCCTAATGATCTGATTTGACAGTTCTTTAGTGGTCAGTTCCTTGATCAATCTGCCTTCATGTATGATTGCAATTCGATTGGCGAGTTTTGCAATTTCGCCAAGAATATGGCTTGAGAGAAAAATCGTCGAGCCATTCTTTGCTAACTCAATCAGTAGTTCACGCACTTCAACGATCCCTTCTGGATCAAGTCCATTAATTGGCTCATCCAGTATTAAGAGCTTGGGGCTGTGCATTAGCGCCTCTGCAAGACCCAATCGTTGATGATTGCCGAGGGATAGTGCACTGGCTTTAGTATTCCTGTATTTACTAAGCTTCAGATTATCAATAATGTCATCAATAGCATTGGGTGTAGACAATTGCCGCAGTTTGTAGAAGACTCTTAGATTTTCATAAACTGAAAGGTTGGGATACGAATAGGGAGTTTCTACCAAATATCCAATGTCATTCCAGCGATCAAAATTCGGAGTCAACTCTTTGCCGAACAAAGTGACCTTTCCCTTTTCAGGCTTAATCATGCCCAAAAGCGTTCTTATCAGAGTCGTTTTTCCAGCCCCATTCAATCCCAGGAAACCATAGATTTCACCCTCATTTACATGAAGGAAAATATCGTCAACAGCCATTGTCTTACCGTAGCTTTTACTTAGGCCCTCAGTTTTTATGATCTCCATAGTTCCTTTACTATTTTCCCATTTCCAAGCATCAATAATAGCATTGCGCTGACGTTTTTTATTCTATTTGTCCTCAAACTTTTTCTTCGCTGATAGTTTATCTAAAGTCCTTGCTATTCGATCAACTTTCGTTTCTTCCGTTTTAGCTGAATAAATCCAATCAATAAATGCCTTTTGTTCTCCCTCTGAATAGCTCAAAAATGTCATATGCTCTTTTGCATTTTCCTGCAGGCAAAGAATCAATTCTTCGGGTATTGCTATTGGCTCATTGTCATGAAATAAAACGATATGCACCTCATCACCAGCTTTTTTGCCGATTTTCTTTCTGATTTCTGCCTTTACAGGTAAAAAAAGCTTGCCTTCGCCCATTGGCATCAGTTTGTAGCTTTTTAGCTCGTAACCGTCAATACTCCCTTTCACTTTCACCCATCCAAATGGAGCTTTTTTGTCCTGAAGCACCTGAGGTATTACTGCGTAAGTCCATCCACCTTTTCCGGGGTATTTCTCAAGCAGGAATGTTTCGTCAACTAGTGCTTTTTCCATCTCTACTAGCCAAATTGCTGTTCAGTCAAAGGTAACAATCTCGAATCTTCCAATGCCGCAGTCCTATGCCCTATGATCTTTAGATATTCTGGATTAGATGCAAACGCGAGAAAATCTTGAACGCTGCTTTGCTTTATCATCATTACACAGTCCCAACGTTCATCTACTGGACCAACTAAAAAAGCTCCTCCTTTCCCTAAAAACAAGATTTCGCCACTTGATTTTTGCAAATGTGGCAAGGTCAAATCAATGTACAGTTTATAGGCCTCTGCTCCGCTGATTGGTTCAATTGGCGCTAACTGAGGTGATTCAGAATAATCGGCAATTTTTCTAAATCTAAGTAGATTTAGCATTACAACCTTTCCAGTAATATTCCTTCTAAAGAATTCTCTTCCGGCATCCTCCGTTGGGTTAAGATAAGTTTTGTTCACTATTTCTGAATTTATCTATTCAATTTTAGTTCTTTAAATTACAATAGTACGAAGGAGACTTGTCAATTAATTATACTTATGCTTTCGTCCAGCTACCTATCTTATCCAAAGCTGAAAATTGAAAGACCAAAGCCACCAAAACAACAAGAGACCTTACCCAATTCATTGATTGCCATTGATGACAGGACTCAACGACTTGGTCAAGACTAGTGCTAATATCTGCTGCAAATAGTATTTCATTGCGAGGATAGAAATATCCGAATGTCATAGCTTCTCCTATTAATGCAAATGCCAGTGCCAGCGCCAAAAATAGCCGAACTTTCACGCCATTCCGCCAAAATAAGACTAGTGAAGCAAGTGCCAATAATTGGTTTAGAGGAGAAAATAATCGATAGAAATTCCCGGGATTGGAAACTGCATAATAGTTCCTAAGATCAATAATGGATTCGGGAATCTTGCTGCACCAATTCTCTGCATCAACCAGTGAATTATAGATATTTGCGAACAGCAAGCCTGCCATCACGGCGATCGAATCAAAAAGGATGATTCTTTTCATAATTCGAGTGCTATTAGAGTTATGTACTTAGGTAAACTTACAAAGAAGCGTCGAAAAGATTGCCAACTATTTGGGCCCATTCCAGTTGTGAAAATTTTTTTTTAGCTGCGAAGAAATGTGATTGCTGGCTTCTCCAATGATCTCAATTGTTTTATACAAGCAAATCGCATCATTGAATGCTCAATAAACTCGGAGAATTCGTTCCCTAATAAATATCTTTCAATTTCCTCAATAGCGTCGAAAATATGTCTCAATCCTGCTTTATCCCCCAATTCACTTCGCATAAATTAGTTGTTTTTCAATATCTATAGTCGGCTTGATGTACTTTGAAAGTCCATTGGAAGAAACAAGATCAACTTTACTATTCAATAACAATTCAAGATCCAGTTTCATTTGGATAAATTGAAGTCCAATCTTTTGGTCACAATCCAAGTCCACAAGTATATCAATATCGCTTTGATTATTGGCATTTCCACGGAAATAGGACCCGAATAGATATGCTTTCAAAACAGGTCTTGTCTTGAAATAGGTTTTGATTAATTCTACCTTGGCATTGTTCAAAGTCATAAGACAAATATACAAAATCCCCAGAAATCCTGATCATGCCACGACTTTGATGCTCCAAGTCAATTAGCCAATCCTAAACTACCTCTTTTCTTGTCTACTCACCATTTCCCTAATCCAAATTGGTGCAAAAGGCGATGTACAGCCCTTGGGAACAGGATACTTGCGATAGATACCTAATCTTTCGCCAATATCAATGGCGCACTGGCGATGCCCAGGATGGTGAATACCGATTGCTGCGAGCGTATTGTTCATTGTCCACTGAGCATCTGGATCGGCGGAAGCCATTTCCCTTTCGATTCGGTCAAGTAACGCAGGAATATCCAACAATTCGGGACTTTGAGACACTCTTTGAGCGGTCAGATTCCATCCTGCACGAGCGGCCATTGCATTCTTGTCTTGCATCCATTTCAAGCGCAATACTTCATTGTCGGGATGGACTTTGACCACATATGAATTGAGCCAATCGGCAAGCCGGGCGTATTTCACCGAACGAACCATAGCATCCAAGTCCTCAGCTGAAAGTTCCAAAGGTTTAATGACCAACATTGCCAACATCTGGGCATCAAAATTATCAGTTGCCCAGAGTTGGAGCGCCAGTTCCTGGTTTAGTTTAATCTTAGCTGCTACTTTACGTAAGTCACCCAATTTCACTCCGTATTGATTGTCGCCAATACCATTCTTGCAATTGTGTGCTTTGGTGCCTTCATGGCTCAATGATTCGAGTTGAGTGAGGGCTTCCTGTAGAGTCATCGCTTGCTATTTAATTATTCAAACTCAAAAATAGGCTCTTTTTACGCTATTTAAAATATAGAAAATATGCCAAATTCCATCGTTTTGGGGGAGATAATTGTGCAATTCAACAATCTCATTCTACTTCATTCTTTTCGTGATATTGTAGCATCAATTCTCTAACGTTTAAAATTTCTACTTTTGAACCAGATTGTTTATCACTTGACTCCAATTGTTTTTCCAGTATCAATATTCGTTGCTCAATAGCCTCAAACTTTCTCTCATAATAGGTTGCCAATACTGGAATATCCAAAATATTTTGCAATTTGATTTGGGTCTCAATTGTGAGATTTTCTTTCCCACTTACTATTTTGGATACCTGCTGTGGACTGACATTCAACTCTTTTGCTAAGTCTTTTTGTGACCAACCCAATTGTTCCAATTTCATCAGAACTTTAATCGCGATCTGTTGTGATTCACGCAACATTGCACGGTTTCGAATGCGCTCCTTCACATCGGCCAAAGTTTTTGTATCCTCACCTGATACAAGCTTTAAGAACAATTCCTTGTTTGTCATCACTCTTCTATTAGAAATTCATTAAAAGAATCTGCATCAATTACTCCATTTGCCTGGAGAAAACTTCTACACTTATCAAGTTTATCCATTTCCCTTTGCGTATGCCATCGGTCTTTGTTCAAATGGTGAAATTTAATGGCTCCACCTGTCACTACAAAACAATTCTCGTCGATTCTTATGGCATATATCCTCAGGACGCTTTTCTTGCCCTTTTGCTTCGATAATTCAACCAATCGATATTCCAGATTTTCGAGATGCCTAAAAAAATCCTCTAATTTTTTCTTTCTACTACCTGCAATTTCATTGAGGATAATATCAATTTCAATTGCACTTTCAACAATCTGATTAATCAAAGATCCAGCGGATAGATATAAGGGTGCATCACTTTTAAATTCAGTCACAAACTGATACAAATATGTATAGTCATTCCAGAGTTTAAGCAGTCTACGCAACTCGTTATCAACCTCATTATCATAATGAAAGGCGAATAGCTTCTCTTCAAAGATACTAACTATTTTCATATTATCAACCTATAGGTTTACTAATTGTAAGAATTTTCTATCTACTATATGTTCGTATCAATTCTACTTATTGATAAAGGCAAAACCAAATTTATAGGAATTCAGTGGATTTTGAAATGGCTACATGAAAGCTCCCAAAAACAAAAAACCCCGCATCAGCGGGGCAATTAGTTGGGCGGATCGAGTAGATCTCGCCTGGCGGAGAGTTAGGGATTATTTCATTCCCAGTTCACATTCGTATCCGCTTGATAATCAGTATGCCATATATTTTGACCAATCACAATCGTGGCCGAAGGTGGCCTGATTGTCTCAGTTTTGTCCTCTATTGTCAGATTAAGAAATTGATTAGAAGTGGTTTAACTATTTCATTTGGATGGTTTCCATCAGTTTATCCAGTTTGTTGCTGATCTCACTAAGGATCGCAGGATCATTGAGCTCAGAAATACGATTACTTGGACTATACATCATAGATCCGGTTCCGCGCATCAGCCAATTGGCATCTAGTTCATGATAGGTTTGGAGGATCGTGAGTATATGACCTTGATCAAAACCACGAATCGAATTTTTGGCCGCGATGTTCCTGAAGTTGGAAATCGAAGTGCCAAGTATTTCCGCAAAAGCTGCGACTTCAATGTTTTTGAACTTTCTGAACATCTCAACGCGAGCAACCATCTGTCTTTCCAAAGAGTCTATTTCCACTATTTTTACTTTTTTATCGC
>JBDSUZ010000118.1:0-22616 GCA_039927395.1 Saprospiraceae bacterium
CCCTTTTGAAGCATATTGTCGAGGTTGGTATGGATCGCATAAATCGCTATGTCAGATTTGATCGCAGCAATTACTGTCCGTTCGACATAATTCTTACCATTGAGTTTTTTAAGCCCTGCGAATACAATCGGGTGATGAGCTATGACCACATTGCAGCCTTTGATACGGGCCTCCTGCACTATCTCTTCAATTGAATCAAGACATACCAACACGCCGGTGATTTCCCAATCGGGAGAGCCAGTTATCAATCCACAATTGTCGTAAGACTCCTGGTAGATCGGAGGCGCAATTTGCTCCAAGTAGGAGATCAATTCTTTTAATAACATATCTACAGAGATTGAATCTTGTCTATCAATGCTGTCGTCGAATATCCTACTATGAAAGGCAGGCTCAGCACTTCTCCACCATTTTGCATTACTATTTCAGCCCCCACTATCTGATGTACTTCATAGTCACCACCTTTTACCAAAATATTTGGTTGCAGAGCTTCGATAAGTTTCAGGGGAGTATCTTCTTCAAATATCACTACCAGGTCCACCATTTTGAGCGCAGCGAGGGCGAAAGCTCTCTCATCTTCAGCAACTATTGGTCGGTCAGAGCCCTTTATCCTTGCAACTGATGCATCTGAATTCAAACCGACTACCAATTTTTGGCCCAGGGCCTTTGCTTCCGCTAGATAGGTCAAATGACCTCTGTGCAACAAATCAAAACATCCGTTAGTGAATACGACTTTTTGCCCTTCTTGCTGCCATGCCTTTACGCTGTCTTGAGCAAGCTGAGAGGACTGTATGAGTTGCTCAAATTCCATTTTCATCATTTCAGGATGGATTTAGAATTAGTTCTGAGCCAATTCCTGAATGTCCATGCTTTCTTGCTCCGGCGCCAGCTTATGCTTCGGCACGTAGCCTTTGTTCATGATTGGCAGCAGGATAAGCGAGATAATGCCAAATACAATATTGTAGAATATCTGGATCGTAAAGAATATGATATTGGCGTATGAAAATGCGTCACTGCTGTTGATTTGGTACATACCCAAACCCGCAATCAGCAATGCATGATAAGTACCCATGCCTCCTGGCGTAGGTATGATTATTCCTAGGCTACCAAACACAAATACCATCAAGGCTGCCTGAATACTCAGATTAGCTGTGGGTGCAAAAGCAAAGAAGCAGAAGTAGGTCATAAGGAAAAAGCAGACCCAAATTAGAATTGAATGAAACCAAAACCAACCTTTATCTTTCACGTAACGATAGGTTTTCATTCCTTCCATAAATGCTTTGATCTTAATCCTCAGTTTGCCGTAAATGCTAAAATTGCGAAACCTTCCTCTGATAGAATAAAGAGTAAATGCAAATAAAAAGCAAATACCCAATCCTATCAATACATATGTCCCTAATGCAGCTTGGTCACCGAATTTCTCACTTGCATTGATCTCGATAAAATTCCAAAGAGTATCAAATCCCGTCACTAAAGCTAGCAATACAAAGGCGCCAAACAGCACCATATCAAATATCCTGTCCACGACTACTGTGCCCATCACTTTGGAGTTGGACATGTGTTCGTATTTGGCCAGCGTAGCTGCTCTAATCACTTCACCTCCTCTGGAAATGCCAAGGTTGGTAAAATAGCTGAGCATCACCGTAAAGAATGAGTTGCTCAATTTTGGCTGATAGCCAAGTGTATGCAAGAGTTGATTCCAGCGAATTGAACGGCTGATGTTACTGATCGTAAAACAAACCATCATGAGGAAAAGCCAAAAGAAATTGGCTGACTTAAAATCGTCAATGAGCTTTTGAGTCAGGCTACATTTATCTGATGATATACCATCTAGCCGACACTGCTCCTGAAATGCAATATTCTGCTGGTTGAATACATAATACATAATCCCTAAGCCGATTGCCAGGAAAAATGTGATTTGAAATATTGAGACCCAGCGACTTTTCAAGTAAATATGGATTAGACTAAGCGATTGTTTTCGTCAGGATAGACTGCAATAGGTGAGAATTGACGAGCTTCTTCTTGCGTCATCAGAGCATATGAAATAATGATGACAATATCTCCGATCTCCGCTTTGCGCGCTGCAGCACCATTGAGACATATTACTCCGCTGCCTCGGGCTCCTGTGATCACGTAGGTCTCCAGGCGCTCTCCATTGTTATTGTTGACGATCTGTACCTTTTCGCCATCGATGATGTTGGCAGCATCCATCAGATCTTCATCGATCGTGATCGAACCGATATAATTCAGATTGGCTTCGGTGACTGCCACTCTGTGTATTTTGGATTTGTAACGCTGTATCAACATAATCGGGTCAAAGATATGAAAAAGTAAAACGGGAAACGGAAGACTTGGTTTATCTAGTACTGATTTTCCGATCAATTGCCCGGGTCAAAGCATATATATTTGATAGTTTTCCCATTTGCCAAATGTTGCCTTTCATAATAGGTTGGAATTTCCAATTCAGCCAATGGTAATTCTTTGCTATAGATATCATCATCTGCATATTTGAGTTCACATCGACTGTCTTGTTTTATGGTATCTAAAGTAAAATCATAAAGGATCCCTTCATCTGTTTTCAAGTAGATGAGACCTCCCGTCTTTAGTATCTGTCGATATTTCTCAAGAAAATAAGGAGAAGTCAGTCTTCGATTGGATTTTGCATCTTTTAGAAATGGATCTGGAAATGTTATCCAGATAGCTGAAACCTCTTGCTCAGCAAAAAATGACTCAATTACTTCGATGCGAGTCCTCAGGAATGCGACATTGTCTAGGCCTCTTTCCTGAGCTTGAGTGGCCCCTTTCCATATTCTAGCCCCTTTGACATCGACCCCTACAAAATTTTTGCTTGCATCGCTTTGAGCCATCGCCACTGTATATTCTCCTCTTCCGCAAGCTAGCTCCAGTACAAGCTCCTTCGAATTGTGAAAATGTCCCCTCTGCCAATTGCCCTTCAACTCGACTTTCTCGCCCATTGTATTGTGAACTGCAGGATTCATCGGATCAAAACATTGATAGACATGAGTCATTGCCCCCAGTTCCGAAAATTTTTGAAGCTTATGCCTGCGACTCATATTGTATTATACTGATTTAAGCGGCAAAAATAAGTTTCTGAATGGACAATACATCGATTGTGCTCATTCAAAGTAATACGCAGGCTAAGGTTAACTATTTATGCAAGCGGATGGAGAAGGTGGTGCCTTCCTGAGGGCTAGAACTCTTCACGAAGATCTCGCCTTTGTGGTATTCTGAAATTATCCGCTTGCAAAGCGAAAGGCCAAGGCCCCAGCCTCGCTTTTTGGTAGTGAATCCAGGATCAAAGACTGTACTAAATTTTGACGTTGGAATGCCTTTACCAGAGTCGCTCAAGTCAATCACTACATGGTCTTTCTCTTCCGTCACCACACATTTGATCAAGCCGGTGCCTTCCATGGCATCAAGGGCGTTGCGAAGCAAATTCTCCATGACCCAGTCGAATAGCGGAGCGTTAACCTTTGCCAATATCACCTGACTAGGGTCAGGAAACTCAAAACGTACTTTTCTTGGGGCGCGAATTTGCATGTAGTCTCTGCTTTGATCGAGTACCTCAAGTATATTCACTGATTTCAAAGTGGGATCCGAGCCAATTTTGGAAAACCGATCTGCGACAACTTCCAATCGGCTTACATCTCTAGCAAGCTCATTGACTACCATGATTTGATCCTCGCTATTATCAGGGTAGTTCCTCAAATGCTCGATCCACGCGATGATAGCGCTGATTGGAGTGCCCAATTGGTGAGCAGTTTCTTTAGCCATTCCAACCCACACCCGATTTTGCTCTGCTCGACGGGCAGAACTAAAGCCAAAATATGCGAAGGTGACAAATGCGCCAAAAAGCAGAAATTGCAGGATTGGAAAGTACTGAAGCAGTACTAATATAGTAGACTCCCTATAGTATATACTTGTGGCATAGCCTGATCCCTTGATCGGGTCATGACCAGATTTCTTTAGTTTATTAAGCTGCTTCTTGAAATAAGCCTCATTTCCCACAAACTCCTTTCCCCAGTTTTTGACTTCGCTGATCTTGCCCTTTTCGTCCACCAAAATCAATGGAATGGTCGTATTGGCATTCATGATGTCAAACTGCAGTGAGATATCGGCATTTGGATCAGCACTTGACAAGTTAAATTCCTTTTGCGCCGCTGCCCAAAGCATCATTCGCTTGTTTTCTTCCAACTGCAGCTTACTAACAATCTGATGTGTCAGAAAAAAGGAAATACTCATCAGTATCAGGCCAGATATGGCGAGATAGATTTTGAGTCGCGATTTGCGAGAGTATATGTCTATTGATCCAAAGGCCAGAGTATACTTTTTTGATTGCTAACTAATACGAATATAGGCTCTAGCTGATAGCAGACCTAATGTTGACGCCATATCAACGATATAACAGGCGGGTTCAGTATCAAAATGGGTAAACATCAATATAGAACTGACTTTTCTACTACCTGGTGGCTCGTTCGAAAAAAAGTGGAATAATTGTCACATTTTTTATACTATTTGTAAATTATATGCGTCTATTTGTAAAGTTTACATTACTTTTAACCAAAATCAAAACACTATGAAACTCCATTTGCTGCCCACTAAATTCAAGAAAATTGGTTGGTGCCTCCTGATCCCCGCCACTATTCTAGGGGTATTTAGGATTATCTCAGATTTCGATAACGATATGTTGACGATGAAGGTATTTGCTATTCTAAATGACAATTTCATGGGCAGTACTGGCTATTTCAAAGTGATAGAGACAGACGTAACCAATACCATAGTTGGTGTCCTATTTATCCTGGGCGCGTTGTTTGTCGGATTTGCAAAGGAAAAGTCAGAGGATGAGTTCATTGCCAAACTAAGGCTCTCTTCATTGCTATGGGCAGTACTCGTCAACTATACTTTGCTACTACTGGCTTTCATTTTCATTTATGGCATTGCTTTCCTCAATGTGATGATTTACAACATGTTCACGGTGCTGATCATTTTCATAGGACGTTTCCACTACATTCTACATTTCAACAATAAATTTGTATCCAATGAAAAATAGAATCAAAGTAGAGCGGGCCATTCATGATCTAACACAGGAAGAACTCGCTATCAAAGTAAAAGTTAGCCGACAGACGATAAATGCCATGGAGGCAAACAAATATGTCCCTTCAACAGTGCTGGCAATGAAAGTAGCACGAGTATTTCAAAAGCAAGTTGAGGAAATCTTCACACTTGAGGAATCAGACTGAGTGACGCATTTTTTTTAAGATATACGCTGGATAAGAACTACCCTTAATAGTACGCTATTTATTGGCCAATTGGCCACAAGCAGCATCGATGTCTTTGCCTCGACTGCGGCGTACAGTGACTTGTACTCCTTTGTTGCTGAGGTATTTAGCAAAGCGATCAACTTGATTGCCGTCAGATTTTTCGAACAATCCATCGCCGATGGAATTGTATTCGATAATATTGACTTTGACGGGAAATCTAACGCAGAGTTGCTCCAAAGCTATGGCATCCTCCATTGTGTCATTGAATCCCTGCAGAGCAAGATATTCATATGTGATACGATTGCCCGTGGTCTGATGAAAATATGCAAGAGAATCCATCAGCACGTCCAGTGAGTTACTCTCATTGATCGGCATGATTTCATTCCTCTTGACGTCAGTGGGAGCGTGCAGTGATAATGCGAGATTTACCCTGGTGCCATCGTCTGCAAGCTTGCGTATCATCTTGGCGATGCCAGCAGTACTAACAGTAATTCGCTTTGCCGACATACCTAATCCATCAGGTGACGTGATCAGGTCAATGCTCTTCATAGTACTAGCATAGTTCAACAGAGGCTCACCCATCCCCATGTAAACTATATTGGTCAGTGGGTGTCCAAATTTCTCAAGGCATTGCTTATTGACTTCTACTACTTGATCGTAGATCTCTCCTGCATCCAGATTGCGTATCCGACCCATTTTGCCGGTTGCACAGAATTTGCAGGTGAGGCTACAGCCTACCTGCGTTGAAACACAGACAGTGAATCGCTTGTCATCAGCTACTGGAATTAGTACGCTCTCGATCTTCGTCTGATCGTATAGTTCAAATCGAGACTTAATCGTGCCGTCGTTAGAATGCTGGCTGTGATCAAGGATAATTGACTGAAACTGAAAATCGGCTTCTAGTTTTTCTCTGATCGATTTGGACAAATTGCTCATCTCATCAAAAGAGCGCGCTGACTTATTCCACAACCAGTCAAATACCTGCTTGGCCCGATAGGAGGGTTCGCCCCAGGCAGCAAATATCTGAATCAATTGATCCTGACTCAGATTGCGAATATCTCTTCTGACAGTGGCTTGGATAACTTATAAATTTTTGATGCTCAAAATATAATTCAGAAACTAAGCGCTTAGTTCCACATCGAATCTTGTCAACTGAACAAACTTTTGTACTCTCTCGCGAATTTGATAATCGCTCAAGTCACGCAAGCCCTCGATACCAAATTTTTCGACGCAAAATGAGGCCATAGCAGATCCATGGATTATTCCTCTTTTCATATTTTCAAATGAAATGTCGTCTGTCGATGCGACATAACCCATGAATCCTCCGGCAAATGTATCACCAGCACCAGTCGGGTCAAATACTTCAGCCAAAGGCAATGCAGGTGCAAAGAATATTTCCTCACGATTGAATAGCAATGCGCCATGCTCTCCCTTTTTGATCACAAGGTATTTAGGCCCCATATCATGAATCATCTGTGCGGCTGTATATAAACTGTGGACTCCGGCCAATTGCCTCGCTTCTTCGTCATTGATGATCAATACATCGACTCTCGCTATTACTTCTTTCAATCGCGGCATGGCGATATCCATCCAAAAGTTCATCGTATCCAAAGCAATTAGCTTAGGCTTTGTGCTCAACTGATCAAGTACACGCATCTGCACATCTGGAGTTAGGTTGCCAAGCATCACGTATTCTTGTGATTTCCAAGCCTCCGGCAAGATCGGATCGAAATCGGCCAACACATTGAGATCAGTAACTAATGTATCCCTTTGGTTCATGTTTTCGTGGTATTTGCCTGCCCAAAAGAAGGATTTTTCTCCTTGTTTTACCTGCAAACCATCGAGGTGAACGCCCCTCTTTTCTAAATAATCAAGCTCCGATTGAGGGAAATCATCACCGATGACCGACACCAATTTTATGTCCTTGCAGAAATAGGATGCAGCCAAAGAAATGTAAGTACAGGCCCCACCGACAATTTTATCGACCTTCCCAAAGGGAGTCTCAATGCTGTCAAATGCAACAGTACCAACGGTTAACATACTCATAGAAAATTATTTTGCCTTAATTTGCTGCAAAGATTGCACAATTTCAGCAGACGTTCTACATTTGCACTCGCTCAAACGAAAACCCTTCGTTTGACAAGCCTCCTTAGCTCAGCTGGTTAGAGCACATGACTGTTAATCATGGGGTCCAAGGTTCAAGTCCTTGAGGGGGCGCTTCTTCAAAAAGGTTATGATCCTAACAGATCATAACCTTTTTTTGTGCCCAAACGAAAACAGCTTTTGCCAATTTTGCGTTAGACTCGAGTTGAAATAGAGCCAAAAGCTCATTTTTCTGCGTAAATTCAATTCCTAAATTTTGCACTATGAAATTATCCCTTTTACTTCTTGCCACACTGACTATCAGTTTTGCAAATGCCCAGACCGGAATCCAATTTGTCGAAAAGCCATGGGCAGAAGTTCTGCAAACGGCAAAAGCAGAAAATAAGTTGATTTTTGTTGATGCTTATACCACATGGTGCGGGCCCTGCAAAATGCTGTCGAAGAATATATTTCCACAAGAAGCTGTTGGAAATGCCTTCAATACTCAATTTGTAAATGCAAAAGTAGATATGGAAAAAGGTGAAGGGATAGCCTTGGCTGAACTTTACCATGTTCAGGCCTATCCGACTTTGCTTTTCATCAATGGAGATGGCAAAATGGTGCATAAAGGTGTTGGATATCGCGAAGCCAACGAATTGATCGCTCTAGCTGCCACGGCACAAGATCCTGACAAACAGTTGTTGAGCATGGAGGTAAAATATGCAGGCGGTGAGCGCAATGAGGAATTTCTCAAAAACTACATGAGCGCTCTAGACGAATCATATGACCCTGACGCTGACAAAGTCGCTGAAGCTTACCTTCAAACACAGAATGATTGGAATTCGGCCGAGAATCAGGAAATAATAATGCAACACGCCGCTAGCGAAGACAGCAAGATGTTTAATTACCTAGTTGCCAATATCGAAGATTTTAGAACAAATTATGGACTTGAGAGAGTCGACGGAATCTTGCAAAATGTATATGTGACGCCAATCCGCAAGAAATACAACAAGGATGAGGCTCAGCTTTTTCCGAAGGTACAAGCTGCATTTGACAAGGTAAACGCAAAGAAATCAGCGGAGTATTTCTCCAATTTCAAAATTGGATACTACAGCAGTATGCAAAATCAAGCTGAATATGAAAAGGCAGTTGTAGAGTATATGGACAAATTTGGTTCGGAAAATTATGCTTTTCTAAATCAGATAGCTTGGAATTTCTATGAAAAAGTCAGTGACAAGAATTTACTTGAAAAGGCTTTGGGCTGGGCAAAGAAATCTGTGCAATTAACTGACGGATATGCCAACAATGATACCCTTGCAGCCTTGTATTACAAGACAGGGCAAAACAAGAAAGCGAAAGAAGCCGGTATGCATGCGATAGAGATTGCTAAAATCACTGGCGAGGACTACTCTGAGACTGAAAGCATGCTAAGCAAGATCAAATAGTACATGTCAAACTCAATTCCTTATTGATTCACAACTATGAGAAGCAATCACGAAATCGATTATAAGATCTTTGGAGAAGAAATGCAGTATGTCGAGGTCGAATTGGACCCAGATGAAACTGTGTTGTCAGAATCTGGTAGTTTCATGATGATGGATGAAGGGATCACCATGTCGACGATACTGGGCGATGGCAGCAGTCAAGACACAGGTTTGATGGGCAAATTATTCAGTGCAGGCAAGCGATTGCTGACTGGTGAAAGTCTATTCATGACAGCCTTTACGAATGTGGATTCGATCAAGCGAAAAGTGTCGTTTGCATCCCCTTATCCGGGCAAGATCATTGCATTGGATCTATCAGAACTTGGCGGCAAGGTGATAGCTCAGAAGGATAGTTTCCTCTGCGCAGCAAAAGGTGTCTCTATCGGGATAGAATTTCAAAGAAAACTAGGAACGGGACTATTTGGAGGTGAAGGCTTCATCATGCAAAAATTGGAGGGCGATGGTATGACATTTGTCCACGCCGGCGGTCATGTTACCAAGAGAGTATTAGCGGTAGGCGAGAAGCTCAAGATAGACACTGGTTGTATCGTTGCATTTACCAGCCTCATACATTACGACATCGAATTTGTCAAAGGCATCAGGAATGCAATATTTGGTGGTGAAGGCCTATTTTTTGCAAATCTGACTGGTCCGGGAACAGTATGGATTCAAACATTGCCAATTAGTCGACTTGCGAGCAAGATCGTTTCATATGGTGGATTTGCCGGAAAGCGCAAGGAAGAAGGTAGCCTGCTAGGAGGCTTGGGCAATTTGCTGGATGGCAATTGACCCTATTTGAATACTAAATATCGTATGTGACGGCCACCGGACAATGATCTGAATGCACAGCGTCGTTGAGAAGGTCAGAATCCACGATCTTAGACACCATGGCAGTGCTAACGAATTGATAGTCAATGCGCCATCCCTTATTTCTGCTTCTTGCGCCAGCTCTAAAGCTCCACCAAGAATATTTTTGAGTGCCGGGATTATGGTGACGATAGGCATCTGTCCAGTGATTCGCAGCAAAACTATCAAGCCAAGCCCTTTCCTCTGGCAAAAATCCTGAACTGTTCTTATTTCCCTTCGGGTCATGAATATCTATCTCGGTATGGGCGATATTGTAATCACCAACGACAATGATATTTGGGCGCTTAGCCCTCAAGTCCTCAAGCCAGCTGAAAATCGATTTTAGAAACACATATTTTGCGTCTTGCCTGATTTCACCGGAGGTGCCTGATGGGAAATAAATATTAACAACAGTCAGATCGCCGAAATCTGCCCGGATGACTCGCCCTTCCCTATCAAAAAATGGATCTCCCATGCCAGTCTCAACAAAATCGGGTGCCACCTTGCTCAATATCAATACGCCACTATATCCCTTCTTTTCCGCCGAATACCAATGTTCATGGTATCCCAGGTTTTCGAAAGTATCTCCGTCAATATTCGCTTTTTCAGCTTTGGTCTCCTGAAAACAGACGATATCCGGATTTTCAGTGGTCAACCAATCAGCCAGTCCTTTGCTCAAGGCAGAACGAATACCATTGACATTGTATGAGATCAAACGAAGCATAGTGATCAGTTGTTAGCGGTTCAGAGGGTAAGATTAAGACGCAATTGCAATTCATCGAGTTGGGCGTCATCGATCCTGGACGGGGCATCGATCATGACATCTTTACCCTGATTGTTTTTTGGAAATGCAATGAAATCTCTGATAGAATGACTGCCATTCATCACAGCGCACAATCTGTCAAAGCCAAATGCAATGCCGCCATGTGGTGGCGCTCCAAAGTCGAATGCTCCCAAGAGGAATCCGAACTGTTCTTCAGCTTGTTCAGGGGTGAATCCCAACAATTTGAAATTTCGCTCCTGCAAGGTGCGGTCAAAAATACGGATGGAACCACCACCAATTTCGACGCCATTGATCACCAAGTCATAGGCATCGGCCCGAAGGCTTTTCATGGCCTCGTTGTCGCCCGAGAGCATTTTTTCGAGGTCGGCTTTTTTAGGAGAGGTAAATGGATGGTGCATGGCAAAGAAACGGCCGCTGGCTTCATCCCACTCTAATAATGGGAAATCAAGAACCCAAAGAGGCTTAAACACTTTATTGTCGCGTAAGCCCATTCTCTGCGCCATTTCGAGGCGAAGCTCCGACATTTGCTTACGAGTGCTTTCGATATCACCGCTTAAGATCAAAAGTAAATCCCCGGGTTTAGCATTGAAATGCTGCATCCAGGTCATGACGATCTCAGGAGAGTAAAATTTATCAACGGAGGACTTAACAGTGCCATCCAATTCATATCGGGCATAAATCATGCCTTTGGCACCAATCTGTGGCCTCTTGAGCCATTCAGTGAGCTCGTCAACTTGCTTGCGTGAATATCCTGCCTGCCCTGTGGCGCAAATGCCTATTATCGATTCAGCTTGATCAAAAATGGCAAAATCACGGCCTTTGGCCAGGTCGGTCAAGTAGCCAAACTCCATATCGAAACGGATATCAGGCTTATCAGAACCATACCTTTGCATCGCCTCATCATAAGTCATGCGTGGGAAATCAGCCATATCGATTCCCAGCGTTTTCTTGAACAAGGATTTAGTCAATCCTTCGAATGTCTGAAGAATATCCTCTTGATGTACAAAGGACATTTCACAGTCGATCTGTGTAAATTCAGGCTGGCGATCGGCGCGAAGATCTTCATCTCTAAAGCATTTGACAATCTGGAAATAGCGGTCAAAACCTGACACCATCAGCAGTTGCTTGAACGTCTGCGGAGATTGTGGCAAAGCGTAAAACTGGCCTGGATTCATCCTGCTTGGCACCACAAAGTCTCTTGCCCCTTCAGGAGTTGATTTGATGAGAAATGGTGTTTCCACCTCTATGAAATCATTATTTGCAAGATAATTGCGAGTCTCGAGCGCAAGTTTTGAGCGGAAAATCAAATTTTTCTGAACGGCCTCACGACGCAAGTCAAGATATCTGTATCGCATGCGGATATCGTCGCCGCCATCCGTATTGTCTTCGATTGTGAATGGAGGAGTCTTGGAAACATTGAGCACAGTGAGAGTGTCAACATCGATTTCTATATCTCCAGTTGGACGATTTGGATTTTTGCTGCTGCGTTCGCGTACGATGCCCTTGATCTGTATGACAAATTCACGACCAAGTTTGCGCGCTTGCAAACACAGGTCAGCATTACTCTCTAGATTAAATACAAGCTGCGTGATGCCAAAGCGGTCTCTCAAATCTATAAATGTCATGCCTCCCAGATCCCTGGAAGTAGCCAACCAACCACTCAATTCGACTTCCTGACCAACATTTGATAGGCGCAATTCACCGCAATGATGCGAACGATACATAAAATAGACTTTTGATAAGTAAAGACCGAATCAGCCAATACGTTGAAATCGGTGTTCAAAATTACAAAAACCAAGCAGCTTCGGGGAAAGGCTTATTACTAAAGAGCCATTGACTGACAAAAAAAGTTGACAAAATATTGCACTAAGTAGAAGAAGTCTAAATAAGGAGGCTAATTTCTAATTGACAAACAAATGACAAACGCGGCATATCCTAAAGATACTTTTGCAGCGTATCAATGGTACAAGTCCAAATTGATGATTCTATCTTCTTACAAAATATTGACGATCACGCACCGACATGCAAGTTTGCATGAAATCGGTCAGTTCGTCATTTCCCCACAGGGGTCGGATATTTTGAAAGATAAGTTGATCGAGCTCAAAGAGGAAATGAAATTGCAAGAGCTCTTATATCTAGCTACATGCAATCGCGTGTTGTTCTTCTTTGACCGCGCAGTCAAAACTTCAGAGACTTTCATTGTGGACTTCCTACAAGCTATGTATCCAGAAATACAAGCTGCAGAGATTGAGAAGATGTCCACGAGATTCCAATTACTAGAAGGCCATCAGGCAATCCAACATCTGCTGGAAGTATCAGCCTCTGTCGATTCACTTGTAGTCGGAGAACGGGAAATACTTCGCCAGTTGAGAGAAGCTCAGGAACAATGTTCGGCCTGGGGACTGACTGGCGATAATATTCGCCTTGCCATGCGCAGTGTCGTCGAAGGCGCCAAGGAAGTCTATGCAAAAACAAGAATTGGTGAAAAGCCCATTTCAGTTGTCTCACTTGCGATGACCTCGATGCTAGATGCAGGTGCAAGGAATGACCAAAGGGTACTTTTGATAGGAGCCGGCCAAACCAACCTACTGGTTTGCAAATTCCTCAAGAAATGGGGCTTCAATAATGTCTCAGTCTTCAACCGAAACATGGTAAGGGCAAATGCGCTGGCCCAAATGGTCAATGGAAATGCCTGCAGCTTAGATGAATTGCCAAATCACAAGGATGGCTTTGACATTATCATCATCTGTACAAGCTCCGACGCTGCAATAATTGACAGCGAACTATACCAGAAATTACTCGTAGGAGAGCAAGATCAAAAATTATTAGTCGATCTGAGTGTTCCTTATAATATTGAAAAGTCAGTCGTTGAAAATTTCCCCTGCAAGTATATCGAAATTGAAGGCCTAAAGAAAATGGCTGAATCCAATATGGAATTTAGAAGAAGGGAAATTGATCATGCCAGGGAACTGATAGATGCTAACCTCAATTGCTTTGAAAGCAATTACAAAACCAGGCAAATCGAAAAAGCATTTTCAGGTATTCCCGAAGAAATAAAAGCAATATCCCAAAACGCTATTGATAAAGTATTCAAAAAAGAATTGGCCACGCTGGACGAAAGCTCCCGAAACATCGCGCTAAAAATGATGGCTTATATGGAGAAGCGGTGTATATCTGTGCCGATGAAGGCAGTGAAGGAGATGGTGGAGTGAGGCACTCAGTATTCTGCAAATCTATTTATTCTTGTCACTTCGCGCTTATTCCATTCTTATGCAATTTCGATTACATTTGACCTGAAAAACTTTCGAACACGTCGAGCAACATTATGAATGATCGATAGGAGGTGTATTTGTCATTGCTGCGCTAGGCATTGCTATTAATGCTTTGTTCAATTGGTTTCTCCAAAGAAACTCCTTTTGAAATATCTACATGTCTATAGTTAGACCAACTTGACTCGTTTTCGTCCACTTTATATATACCTACTTCTTTCTGACCCACATTTAGCAGAGATTTTTCTAAGCTGTCCAGACTTTCTTGAGAAAAACATGAAATTAGGTACTCTATTCTCTTCCTATCGTTTATTCCTTGAATAACAGGCACTGGATGGAATTCGGCCCAAAAAGGATAACCGTGCGGATTATCATTATATAATGCAACTGTGGGTATAATCTTATTCAGAATATTATCTTCCTTCGGCAGTCTAGTTTCAACAATCTTTAGTATTGGATAGTCTCCAGTAGATTTACGCATATTTGTAGCAATTGCAACTAAAGTTGGATTAATTGATATAACTTTCCCAGGATTAGCATCGCCACCTTTAAATTGATTGAAGATGGCAACCCAATACCAAATATTATATAATAGCGCACCAATAACTAACAAGACAAATAGCCAATGAATTTCTATCATTAATACAAAGCCAATTAGTAAAAACAATGTGGATCTAAAAATTTTCTTCGGATTATATTTACACCACTGCGGAATGTTCAACTTCATATCTCCTTGAAAGGAAGGGATTGTATGGCTATCATAAAAAGGTCCTTTGTGCTGTAAATGTTCTCTATAAGAGCCATCATCCTGTCTTATGATTCTCAGTTTCTCTTTTGCTTGTAAAAGATGTGCAAATTCGCCGTGAGCTTCCTTTATCTCATCTAAAAACTTGTAGGTGAAATTTTCACCTACACCCATTTTGGGATCTTCAGCGCCCGAAAAATACCACACGCCATTATCGTGATAGATATGATAAACTACGTTGTTATTCTCTTCAATCGAATTGGAGTAAATCACTACTTTAGAATCACCGTACTTGTTGATTCTCAAATCCTCTGCGTCGTAAAAATCACTCGGAATTTCTCCGGTATATTTCAACAACTCTCTGATCATAACTTCAGCGAATTGATGTACACTATCACTCTCTCCCTCAAAAATTCTCTTATAAGCCCGATTTATTGTAAACGCCTTAGCACCACTAGGACTTTCCTGCAGTATACCGATCGCTGATTCCATATCATCGGTATTCCATCGTACACCATTGCAATTTTTTCTAATAACCTCGCCCAGATATGCTCCCAAGGCAAAAGCCATTGAATCAGTATTATCTCTAAATAATGAGCCTTTCTTTATTTTGGAGTCACTAATTGTCGTTGCAAGATAGGTTTCAATTTCTTTCAAACTGCTAACAGAATAATCCAAGTAAATCTTCTCCTTTTTGAATTCTTCGACAAGGTTCTGAGCTAAGAAAATAAGTCCAATTTTGTTCATCTTCTATCTTTTTATTGCTAATGACATTATAACTCAGAAATCTTTTCCGTCTATCCCGGCTTTGTCCGATCTGCATCAGTTCTCTATTGTCAAATATAAGTGATTCTAAGAGAGAATCCAAAGGCCACTAATTACCTTTTTGCCAATATCTCTCCAGTGTAGACCTCTTTGATAATGATCAAGTCTCGCCATTTCGGATAGACATTCTCCTTACACTTACCACTGTTGTTCTTGTAATATTAGATTCTTCATAAGTTACTTTCTAGTATAGTTCATTCAGACTTCCCTTAAAATTAGTAAATGTTCAACTTAGCAATATACCTCTATAGAGAACGCACAAAGCAACTACTCGCAATGGATGGCATCATTCATTTTACCCTTTTAATATGGACTTTAGGATCCTTTCAATATTCTCCTTTCCTGTTTCACTTAATCCACCATACTTCATATTCGGTGAGAAAGGAATTGATTTTGTAGCTCCGCAGTCATCTATACACAACCAAATTTTGCCAATTTCTTTTTCATCTGCACTATAGAACCTTAAAATATATTCGGACTCAATATCTTGCCAAGTTGTCTTGGACCAATCAAAATTTGCTGGATTATTAAAAAAGGAAATTACTTCTGCTTTGCTTACTTCTGATAATCTTCTTGAAGTCAAGCGACTCATCAAAAATCTATTCTCGATTAGTTTTACTTCGGCAACTTCCTCCCTGGGAAAACGGTATTTTAAATTTCCAAAATTCCTACTAAAGGCTCTTTCCTGCTCTTCAGTTGTCTTGTACATAAAAAACTCTCTAAACTCATCTTCCGGTCGACCAATAGAGTAATACTGTCCTCTGTCAAAAGCGTCCAATATAATTACAAACCCCATAACTGCAATTATAAAAACAGCAAGTAGTATCTTCTTAATAGTTCTCAAATTGTAGTTGGTTTAAATCGGGTGAAACGTCGCCCGTGGGCTTTGCGAAGGGTTTTGGCTTTTGCAAAACCCACAGAGGCAAGAAGTCCCGTCAGGCGGAGTATTTCTGGAAAGTATACTATTGTTAGGTGATGTAGTCAACTCTTGACAAATTCTGAGCAGTTCAATGTATTAATTGCTATTCAATTTCAACAATTTCTTTGGGTTTTGCCGTGATGCAGTTTCTGTCCAAACTACAGTTCTTTCAGCCATTGCATATCCCGTTTATCTAAATCGTGCTGTGAAATAAGTTTTCCTGATTCAATATCCTTATCACTAAGCTGGAGCATGAGAACCTGCTCTTCGGATAATTTAACCAAGTCATTGTCCACTGAACTTTTTTCAACTAATTGATATAGAGCGGCCAGGTAGTCTTTGTTCGAAATCGTAAGAAGCTTATCTATAATATTGTTTCTCAGAATATCAGCGCGATTCATGGTCTTTTTTTTCAAAGTTCGTGAATCCTTACAAATTTGCAAAATATTGGTCGATGTTTCACCGAAAAGTCTATTGGGGCTTGAAAGAGTGGCTATTTCACATAATGCCCTGCTAACCGTAGTTGCTGTGGAAACGCTCGAGGCTTTGTACACTTTGGGAATAAATCACCTCTATTGGCTTGTTGCGAGCTAATCAAAAGTCAGGTTACTATTTGCAACTTCGTCAGGGTTTGAAACCACTGACGAAGTTATCTCATCAGGCAGATGGTGCTTCCTGACGACTGAAAAAGGTGCTGAGCTGCGAGGAAATGAAGTTCTGGAAAGTTCCACCTTTTAACTTGTGGGCCCTGTAACGGTAGGGATCATAAAAATAGGCCGGCATATAGCCGCTTTTATTTTCTTTCTCCCAGCGAACAGCAAACACATCTTCTCTGCCTTTGAACAAAGATCGGAATATCGCTATTTGTTCTTGTAGTGTATGAACACTCATATCCGCCATTTTTTCAGCAGTCTTTAATTTTTGATGCAATCGTGAAGCGATTAAGGTGCCATTGGTGCAATTATGATGCAATTAATGTGCAATTTGTGCAATTAATGTGCAATTCATCTTAACCGATAGAATGCTCCTTTAACCATTGAACCCGCTACCTAGCAGAACACCTTTTGGCGTCTGCTATTCTTGATTGTCATATTATATGTCGTTGTAAAATGTCCAATTTAGTGTGATTTTTGAGGTTATTTCATACTCAGCAATTCTTTCCACAATTGATTTTCGGTGAGCTGCACCACACATAAATATTGCAGTACTGAATGACTTCTCTTTGGAGAACGTGTAAATATTACGAATCATAGAGTTTTCGTATTCGTCCGTGCTTGCATTTACCTTTTGATTAAAAATTTCATCGCTGATTATGCGATTTCCCAACTCTCTCATTTCTTCCTGCAACAAAATACTTTCTTTGCTGTTAAGAAATTCAAATCCACCTTCCATCTCTAGTTGATTATAATTATCAAATAAGCTTTTGTAGCCCTCATCTTCAGATACAATCCTAATCAATGTATCAAACTCATCAGATAACTCAACATCAAGCACTGGAACATATTCAAAAGTGTGATTTTGACTGTAAGTCTGTATAGTTCTCAACTCTAGACTTTTCTTAAAGACACCAAATTGAGAAAAGTTCGTACGGTCATACTCGGTATAATCTTCCTCACGTGCTTCCAAAAAAATAACCTCTGGATTTATAGTTTCAATTATCTTATGCAATTCATCAGAATTGCATTTTCCAGTTTCTTTGTGAACGGTAGATATAAGGGTTATTTTGCACATAATATTAAAGTTCTATTTTGATCTCAAGCGCTTCTGAAGTTCAGGAAATTCATTTTCTATTCTCTTGTCATCCATTTCTCCATCTTTGTCATTGTCGCCATATTCCAAACCTACCATAATAAGGCCTTCAATTAAATTAGTTTCTTCACTTGTAAGATTTTCCAACATTGTAGCAAACTCTTTTGCTCCAATTCGATAAATTATCTGTGTTACAATAAACCCTAAGTCGTAGCATCCTGCACCACCACCGCAGCGAAATTTACTAAGCTCAGCTAATGCCTTTTTGTCCATACCTAAAGTTTGATGAATAAGCTGTCTAAGTTGTCGATTATCCGAGAAACTTTGATTTTCACATAAAGTACTGCCAATGAGAATACCGTCAACTTCATTTTGTTTGCAAGAAGTGAATGTCAGTCCAACTATTAATGTAATGAATAGAGTTTTTTTCAAATTCTTGATGTCTATTTGCTGCACTGTTGTTTTTTAAGCTGATGCACTTCCTTCGAGGCTTTGTGCACTTGAGGAAAGGCCCAACCGACCTCCCGGATCCGAAGCTAAATTAGTAACAAAAGTTGAAGCAAGTAACCCCTCAACTGCAGAATTCCGCCCGTTGAACCCAAAGCTGGGTTATGTATAGCCGATGATTGTTCCTCCCCAGATGCGTCGGAGTTTACAGAGACGCAATGCATTGCGTCTCTACCGGATTGTGGCGAGCTATTCAAAAGTCAGGTCACTATTTGCAACTTCGTCAGGGTTTGAAACCTCTGACGAAGTTATCTCATCATGCAGATGGTGCTTCCTGGGGAATGAAAAAGGTGCTGTTGTGGGAGGAAATTTTGTTGTACAGCCGAAAGGCATGCGTTACTAATGGCTTTTCACCAGGGGCAACCGCAAGGGATTGCCCCTCCAATGCATGCGTGAAGGTTGAATCAAAAAACCTAATCTAAAGTCAGGTTAATATTTGCAAGTTCGTCAGGGTTTGAAACCTGTGACGAAGTTATCTCATCCCGCAGATGGTACTTCCTGGGGAATGAAAAAGGTGCTGTTGTGCGAGGAAATTTTGTTGTACGGCCAAAAGGCATGCGTTACTAATGGCTTTTCACCAGGGGCAACCGCAAGGGATTGCCCCTCCAATGCATGCGTGATGATTATATCAAAAAAACTTATCAATAGTCAGGTTAACATTTGCAAGTTCGTCAGGGTTTGAAACCACTGACGAACTTATCTCATCCAGCAGATGGTGCTTCCTGACGAATGAAAACGTGCTGAGCTGCGAGGAAAATTTGTTGTGTAGCGGTAAGGTTTTTCCATGTAATCTTCGGATTTACCCTAAACTCTGAACTCTAAACTCTAAACCCTTAACCTACTCCGAATAATCAGTAAACTTTTTCCCGTCATATTTATATAAACCATTACTTCTTGTTCCCAGCCATAAGTTTCCATCTCTATCCTCCATCATAAAGAGAACGGCTGTGTTGGTCAACCCATTTCCCTTGGTAAACTCAGTAAAACTTGTTCCATCAAACTTCCATAGACCACCGGTGGTAACGTCATTATCGTTTATATAATCGGAAGTATACCATCTATTACCTTTACTATCAACAAATAAACCAGGTAATATGTCATTTCTCAATTCTTTTGGTTTGGGAAATAAATTAAAGTTTGTTCCGTCATAAGAAATTGCACCGGCTCCTCTCGTTGAAAATTGTAGTCTCCCATTTTTGTCTTCCTCTATTTTTAGGATCCATCTTTGGTTCATAGGTGTAAATTTCCTCAATGACTTTCCGTCGTATAAGCATAGACCTTCAAAAGCCATTGGGCCTGAACCAAACCAAATATTTCCCGCTCTATCTTCGAACATGCATTGCACACTTTTCAAGCTTAGCCTGCTATCGTTTTTAATTGTATGATCATCTAAAAAATTACTGAACTTATTTCCATCGTAGCAAACAATTCCATCAGCGGTGCCAAACCAAAGGACACCTCTTTTGTCTTGCATAATACTAAAAACGTCATTCATTACAGGCGGATTGCCAGCTCCAGGATTAGAAGGTTGATAATTAAGGTTTACTGGTTTTGAAACCTTTCGAATGGACTTTCCATCATAATAACAAACACCTTTGTTCGTCCCGATCCAAATGTTTCCTATTTTATCTTCAAGCAGTGCCCGAATGCAATTGCTCCCCAAACCATCTTTGACCGTAAAATTGCTGAATGTTTTTCCATCATATCGATATACTCCTTGTCCTTGAGGTACCCTGTCAATATTGCCACCCGCCACACCGAACCAAAGATTTCCTTCCTTGTCTTGCAATCCACAAGTAATATTATCATAGGGAGTAGAAACCTGGGTTTTGAAAAGTTTTGTGTGAATGCCAGCTGAGGCATCTTGTTCAATAAGGCCTTCCTTAGGTGATTGTGTTTTCACTTGTCCATTGCAGGAACTGAAAAATAACAATGTTAAAAACAAGACTGATATAGTTTTTAGCATGTTATTCATTGTCATTTGGCTTTAACAGTGGTGATATTCGGTCGGTCCCATCGATGCTTGTAATATCGCCTTAGCAATAAGGTTTCGGGCTTGGCGAAGGTATAGATTTTCGCCATCTCGGTAGCAATCGGGACTGATGCGGAGAACCGAACATTAGATAGAAGTACAAATTCATAAATTAGCACGATCTAGCCCAATTTAATAGGCACTGTTGTGTGCTTTCTCTTATGGTAAGTCATCCCAGGTAATTTCTGAATTGTCTAATAAGGATTGCAGATATTCCCTATTCGGGCTAATTAATGTCCCATAATCTGTCGCTGATGGAATGTCAACCTCAAATAAATAGGCACACTCTTTCTCTAATATTTCATATCGTTTGTTCCCTTTTATTCTATTCAGGTCAAGATAATATGGTGGAATATTATTCATTTGAATAAGTACAATTCCACCTTTCCAGTCTGCCACTATATTTTTAAAGTCGTCTGTAGTTAAAATAAAGTCAAAGTTCACTGACCTTGCCAATGTTTTTATATTTACTGAATTATCCATGATAGGCAACTCAAACTCTTCCCAGTCAAAACCCTTTCCCGTCGTATGATTATGAACCCAAATGAAATTGTAGTTGTCTTTTATTAGAAAAGGTAAAATCTTAGTCGTAGCAAAGTCCAAAACAATACGATACCGTCCAGGAGCAGTTTCTCTAATACAGTTAATGTTGTCTTGAAAGTCTATTGTCTTCATATTGTTGTCATCCTAAAATCGCACATAACTCCCAAATATACGAAACTATAATCCTAAGTATCCCGCAAGTCAACTTGTGTATCAGCCATCTAGTTTTTTCAGAAAGCAGCGATCTAACCTTAAACTTGACTTGGAGAACTCAACTGCAAATTTTGCGCAAATGTGTCTGCTTAGCACGGACACCCCGCCTTTTGTGTAGCAGCTGTTAGGTGTATCTACATTTTCTATCGCAAGTGCTTCGGTTTTAGGTTTTGTTCTGCACTTTCTATTATTTCAGCAATTCTTCTTTGTCTCGTTTCTATAGTTTTGGCGCTAACAAGCCAATACAAAATGATTTTCTTACTGGATTTACTTAGATTAAAAAAGAATTCCTTTGAATTTGCTTTTTTTGCGAATTCTATCTCCAAATCCTTTGGAACAATTAATTCTTCAACTTCGTCTAAAATTGTCCAGGAGCCATTTTGTTTTGCTGTTTCAATGCTTTTAAATCCTGCTTCACTCATTAATCCTTGCTCAATGAGTTTTTCAACTTTGTTTTTGTTTATTTTAGACCAAGTGCTTTTGGGTTTACGTTTGCTGAAAAATTGATGTGAAGTATCTGTGTCGATTGAAATTCTCTTACTGTCTATCCAACCGTAGCAAAGGGCAACATCAACTGCTTCAGTCCAGGTAATAGCTTCAATTTTTGATTTTTTGTTGTAATAGACGAGCCAAATATTTAGCTTTGAAAGGTGGTTTTCTTCTAACCAATTTCGCCACTCCGTTTGATTTTTCGGATAAAATATTTCTGTTTCGTTTTTCTTCATTTATTTTGTCTGACAGTTGATGGTTCTTAGTATTTCGCACAAAGGTTTGCTTGTAACCGTGAGTAACGGATTAAAACGGATCTTGTTCTCTCCCAATATATAATTTCTTCGGGAAAATGAAACCTCAATATATAGAAATCTCTACGATTGCGATTCAGACAGTTGTAAGCAGTGCATTATTTTTAGGCACCTCAAATCCTCGTTTCTCAATTCCTAATATATGCTTCGAAAACTAATGATTTTGAGTCTTTTGTCTTCACTTTTCGGCTGCGGCGGCGATGGAAAACCTAGCCTTTTGAGCGACACCGGCTATCATGTCGGCGAGGAAAAAGTCTGGTACAAAACGAGCAACGGCATCACATACACCGTTACAGAAGTGATCGGTGCGGATGCCCGGTCTTTTGCAATTCGTGAGCTGAACAGTAAGATTTACAAGGGGACAAGTGCTTATTATGGCTTCGACGACAAAAGCATTTTTTGGGCCGCCACAAAAATCGAAGGCGCTGATCTGCTGAGTTTCGAATACCTCTGCAACCAGTACAGCAGGGATAAAAACGCTGTTTATTACATGGCGCAGGAACTCACGAGAGACCTTGCCCATCTGGAAATAGTGA